>NZ_JAXHDD010000080.1:0-13050 GCF_037072025.1 Pseudogracilibacillus sp. SO30301A
TCGCCAGGCAATATTTTAAACTCCTGTTTAAGAGACAGGTGTAATAAAATAGATTCGTATCACGGAGTAGATGCGTGTATCACATGTGAAGAGTGTGTAAGCACAGAAAACTCCCCAAAAGATCTACTTTTATTTAAAGGCAGGGTCAAACTAAATACTTTTTTATATCGCGGGGTGGAGCAGTCTGGCAGCTCGTCGGGCTCATAACCCGAAGGTCGCAGGTTCAAATCCTGCCCCCGCAACCAAAATATCTTAACTTTTGTACTTTAGTGCAACCAAATATCTTAATCGTTGTACCTTATTAATGAGTTAAATAAATTAATAAGTAATACTCACTCATATTTAAAAAAATAAAAAAGGTCCGGTAGTTCAGTTGGTTAGAATGCCAGCCTGTCACGCTGGAGGTCGCGGGTTCGAGTCCCGTCCGGATCGCCATATTTTAAAGGTATACATGTTATGAAAACATGTATTTTTTTATGTTTATAGATAAAAATGAGATAATACATTTTAAAATTGAAATAAATATGAATAAATGAGAAAATACGGTTACCTGAAAACCTGAGAAAGGTGTTTTATCATGGATGAATTCCAATTTATTGATTCTATTAAACAAAATTCATATAATCAGTCATCGATTATAAAGGGAATAGGTGATGATGCAGCAGTTTTTCGTGTAACCAACTCAGACATTGTTACAGCAGTTGATACTTTTGTCGAAGGAGTGCATTTTACAAAACAAACGATGGAACCTTTTCATATCGGTTATCGAGCATTAGCTGCTAATATAAGTGATATAGCAGCAATGGGCGCAGATCCTAAATTTTATCTTGTCTCGATCGTTGTTCCAAAACAGACGACGAAAAATGATTTAGCTCAAATTTATAATGGTATGAAAACTATTTCTAATGAATTTAAGATGGATTTAATCGGTGGAGATACTGTTTCAGGTAATGAACTAACAATAACGATAACGATAATTGGACAAGTACCGCTTGGAAAAGCACGTTACCGTAGTGATGCTAAACATAATGATATCGTTTTTGTAACAGGAACACTAGGCGATTCACAAGTTGGATTACATCTCTTAAGTAATGATTTACATTTAGATCGACCAGAATATGAAAAATATATTCAATGTCATAGGATGCCCTCACCAAGAGTAAACTTTTCAAAGTCTTTACAGTCTATCGAACGGATTTCATTAAATGATGTTAGTGACGGAATTGCTAATGAATTAAGGGAAATTGCTTATAACTCAAAAGTTTCCATTACAATTGATGATGACAAAATACCAACCAGCCCTAATTTTGATCATTTTTCTATGACTAAGCAATTTGAATGGAAATATTTTGGTGGCGAAGATTTTGAATTAGTTGGGACGGTTCCTCCGAGAGATTGGGCAAAAGTTCAGGAAGCCGCCTTAAAAACAGATGTACTAGTAACTAAAATAGGAACTGTCCACTTTAATACAAACTCAATTGGTCAAGTTTTTGTAAAAAAAGGAAAGCAAATTCAAACACTAGAAAAACATGGTTATATCCACAAGGTTGGTGAATAAATGATTGCATTTGAGCAAATAACTGATACGGAAAATGAAACGATAAAAATCGGAACTTACCTTGCCTCTTTACTTGAGCATGGAGACGTTATTACGTTAGAAGGAGATCTCGGGGTAGGGAAGACGACTTTTACAAAAGGAATTGCTAAAGGACTAGGGATTAAACGAGCGGTAACAAGTCCGACTTTTACAATTATCAAGGAATATGATGGAGAAATTCCTCTGTACCATATGGATGCATATCGACTTGAGCATTCTGATGAGGATATTGGCTTTGATGAGTATTTTTTTGGTAATGGTGTTAGTGTTGTAGAATGGGCAAGTTTTATAACAGAATATCTTCCTGAAGAGCGATTGATAGTGAAAATTGAACATATCAATCTGGATAAACGAAAATTGACATTGATACCTAAAGGAAAGCGTTTTGAAAATGTCGTTCTTCAACTAAGAGAACATTGTAATGAGAGTAATTAACTGGGGGATTTTCAATGAGCATTTTAGCAATCGATACTTCTAACCAAGTATTAGGATTAGCAATTATGAAAAATGAAACGATTGTAGCAGAATTAATTACAAATATAAAAAAAGATCATTCAAGTCGACTTATGCCAGCTATTGTTGATTTGATGAAAGAAGTAGAAATGAAGCCGGATGAATTGCATGAAATTATTGTTGCTTATGGTCCCGGCTCTTATACGGGAACGAGAATCGGTGTTACAACCGCAAAAACATTAGCTTGGGCGTTAAACATACCAATCTATACCGTTTCCAGCCTAGAAGTCCTTGCAGCTAATGCCCGATTCTGTGGAGGGTATATTTGTCCGTTTTTTGATGCGCGTAGAAAGACTGTCTTTACTGGTTTATATCAATGGAACAATAAAAATAAACTTCAAACAATAAAACAAGAGCGTAATAAATCGATGGAGAGTTGGCTATATGAGCTTAAAAAGCTTAATAGTGATGTTCTGTTTTTAAGTACACAATTAGATTCGTTTAAAGAAATGATTATTTCAATAGTAGGAGAAAATGCTATTATACCGGAAAATTTATATCACCTTCCTAAGCCATCTAATTTATTCATATTAGCTAAACAAAAAAAAGAAACACCAGTGCATTTAGTTAGCCCAAATTATCTGCGAATTACAGAAGCGGAAGCAAATTGGATAAGAAGCCAAAAGGATGATTATCAACATGGCTGAGTTTTCAATTAGAGAAATGAACGTAAATGATATTGAGGATGTAATGGTGGTTGATAGTGTTTCTTTTTCCATGCCATGGACAAAGGAAATATTTGTACAGGAAATCAATCAAAATAACTACGCTCATTATTTTGTGATCGAAGAAGACGAAGAAAAAATTATCGGTTATGTTGGATTATGGATTGTAGAAGATGATGCACAAATAACAAACATAGCATTATTACCAACGTATAGAGGTTATAAAATAGGTGAAAAATTATTTGGATTTGCTGTCCAGTATGCTATTAAAAAAGGTGCGAGTCGTTTATCTTTAGAAGTACGTGTATCGAATATCATTGCTCAAAAAATGTATCGAAAATTTGGTCTCGTACCTGGAGGAATTCGAAAAAGCTATTATTCCGATAACGGCGAAGACGCATTAGTAATGTGGGTGAACTTATATTGAATAAAGATCATATTATTTTAGGTATCGAAACGAGTTGTGATGAAACAGCTGTTGCAATTGTAAAGAATGGAAGGGAAACACTTGTAAATGTCGTTTCTTCCCAAATAGAAAGTCATAAACGATTTGGAGGTGTCGTCCCTGAAATTGCTTCAAGACAACATACAGACCAAATAACAGTTGTCTTGGAGGAAGCATTTCAACATTCAAATATAACTTGGGAAAAAATTGACGCCATTGCTGTGACAGAAGGACCTGGCTTAATCGGTGCACTTTTAGTTGGCATAAATGCGGCTAAAGCTCTGGCATTTGCGAAAAATAAACCATTGATTGGTGTTCACCATATAGCTGGTCATATATATGCGAATCAATTAGAAACAGAATTTGAATTTCCTCTTCTTGCATTAATTGTTTCAGGAGGACATACTGAACTGGTTTTAATGCGTGAGCATGGAGCATATGAATTAATTGGTGAGACTTTAGACGATGCGGCAGGAGAAGCATATGATAAAATTGCAAGATCACTCGATTTGCCGTACCCAGGAGGACCACATATGGATCGACTAGCTCAAGAAGGGAAGGATATTCTAGATTTCCCAAGAGCATGGTTAGAAAAAGATAGCTTCGATTTTAGTTTTAGCGGATTAAAATCAGCTGTAATTAATTATATTCATAACAAACAACAGCGCAAAGAAGAAATTACAAAAGAAGATATTGCGGCAAGTTTTCAAGCGAGTGTTGTGGATGTATTAACGGAAAAAACATACCTTGCTGCAATGCAAAACAAAGTAAAACAAGTAATAGTAGCTGGAGGAGTAGCGGCTAATAAAGGGTTACGATCTAAAATTAACGAAAAATTTATCGATACAACTATTCCTGTTTACATTCCACCAATTCAGCTTTGTACAGATAATGCGGCAATGATCGCAGCCGCAGCTAGCATTAAATATCGTCAAGGGAAATTTGCATCCTGGGATTTAAACGGAAAAGCATCAATGGAATTAACATAATTATGCACAGACTATCCACAGAGTTGTGCATAAAGCGTATTATATAAAGCATAGCAATCTGGTTCTTGTGAATAAGTGTGTGAATAAAGGTTTTTAAATAAAATATTGTGGATAACTAGAAAAATACTGTAAAAAGTTTTATAATTAAACGAGTGTATTTTATTATCTTTGAAGTGTCCTTACAATTCCTTCCATCATTGGCGGAGGTTCAGTAATGATTCAAGAAAAACAATTGCCAGAAGACCAATTCAGGTATGATGTTACACATAAAATAAGTACAATTCAAGTTCAGAAAGGGATAAAAACAAACTAAAAAATATGCCTTTCTGACTCAATGTTTGCACTAAAGGTCTTGTCCGTATATCTCCTTCTGAATCGAGACTTCTCCATGTTTGCTTTTGTTTATTTTAATTTAGAAATTTGGTGGTCAGACAAAATGTCAAAGAAACAATCACATTATTTACAGCTTGATCTTATTATTATATTATTAGCTTTTATCGCCATTAGTCTTTTAGCAATTTATAATGCACAACAGCTTGGACAATATGAGCTTGAAGGAAATTTTGCCTTAAAACAGATTATATATTATATTATTGGTATTTTGTTATTAATAACTATACAATTTGTTGATTTGGAGCAATTATATAAATCTAGTCTTTATCTCTATATTTTTGGAGTATTACTATTAGTTATTTTGCATTTTAGTCCATCTTCAATTGCTCGCCCTGTAAATGGATCTAAGAGTTGGTTTAATGAAATACCATTTATTACAATACAGCCATCTGAAATAACAAAAATAGTCTTTATTATGTTTTTGGCCGCACTTATTGTGAAGCATAAAGAAAAGTTTGTCAATAATACGTTGAACAGTGACTTGTGGTTAATCTTAAAAATTATTTTTGCAACTCTGCTGCCAATTGCGTTTATTTTAAAACAACCCGATTTAGGAACGTCCGTCGTATTTTTGTTTATAGCTGGAATGTTAATAATCTTGTCCGGTATTGATTGGAAGATTCTTTTTGTTATGATAGTAGGTGGGATTGCCGCACTTGTTATGGCAGTACTCTTGATTGTGAATTTCCCGGATCTTTCGCAAGCTGTATTAGGAATTAAACCTTATCAAATTGATAGAGTTATGACATGGTTTGATCCAACGCAACAAGTAGAAGATGACAGGTATCAAATTGATCGTTCTCTACTTACGATTGGATCTGGACAATTAACAGGAAAAGGTATGAATAATCCGGAAGTTGCTCTACCTGAGGCACATACAGATTTTATCTTTTCAATAATTGGAGAAAGTTTTGGGTTTATAGGTGCTTCCATTGTTATTTTTGTTTTCTTTTTACTGATCTATAAGTTGGTAACTCTCGGAATGAAAAGCTTTCAATTTAGTCCTTACGGTTCCTATGTCTGTTTTGGGTTTATGGCCTTAATACTAATTCACACATTCCAAAATATTGGAATGACGATTGGGATCATGCCAATAACCGGGATACCACTCTTATTTATAAGTTATGGAGGAAGTACTATAATATCTACAATGATTGGATATGGTATCGTTTATCGTGTAGCGGTTGAGCAGTCACGTCAACAGGATTTCTTATTTAATTAGTTGTGGATGAATGCATCGTTGCTTCCAAAAGTTTCCTTTTACGCTGATGGTGGGGCTAATCTGATGGAGCCTCCACAAGGAGTTGACCGGGGTGGGCTTGCAAAAGGTAAAAAGTGATCATTGCAAAAAACAGCTTGTACAAAAAATCTTACAAGCTGTTTTGATTTATTCTTGTAACATTGTCCATTCTTCCATTAAGCGTTCAATCTGTTCTTTTATTTCATTTGATGCTGTTGTTAATTCCAATAGTTTTTCATGATCATTAAAGTTATTTGGATCGGTCATGGACAATTCTATTCCTTCCAGTTTTAATTCTAATTTTTCAATTTTATCTTCCAGTTTTGTTATTTGTCTTGCTTTCTTCCTCTGTTTACTTTGTAATCTTTTTTGTTCAGTAAATGATAATTGTGCGTAGTTAGGATTGTCCTTGTCTTTTGTATTTTTATTTTTCTCCAGTTTTTTAATCTCTTCTTGTTCCATTATTTTTTCCAAATAATAATCATAATCTCCGAGGTAAATTGTTACACCATCATGCTTCAAATCAAAAACTTTGTCGGCAATTTTATTAATAAAATACCTGTCATGAGAAACGAATAAAATCGTTCCTGCGTAATCTTGTAAAGCAGCTTCAAGTACTTCTTTACTCATAAGATCCAAATGGTTTGTCGGTTCATCTAGTAATAGAAAGTTTGACCGTTTTAACATTAATTTAGCTAGAGATACTCTTGCTTTTTCTCCACCACTTAACATAAAAATATTTTTTTCCACTTCTTCACCAGTGAATAAAAAATTACCTAAAACAGTCCGAATTTCTTGCTCTGTTTTATTCGGAAATTCATCCCACACTTCCGCTAATACCGTATTTTTTGGAGTTAAATTTTCTTGTTCTTGAGCATAGTAACCAATTTGTACATTGGATCCTAATCTTATATTTTCCTGACTTTTTAGCATTATTGCTTTTAATAGAGTAGTTTTGCCGATACCGTTTTCCCCAATAAGTGCAACTCTTTCACCACGATGAAGGTTGAAAGAAACATTCTTAAATAGGGCTTCACTTTCGTCCGGGTGCGTATAGGAAAAGTCATTGACAGAGAGGACATCATTACCACTTGTTTTTTCGATTTCAAAAGAAAAAGATGCACTGGATTCATCGCCTAAAGGTCGGTCAATTTTTTCCATCTTCTCTAATTGTTTACGCCTGCTTTGCGCACGCTTCGTTGTAGAAGCCCTTGCGATATTGCGTTGAATGAAGTCCTCCATTTCCTTCATTTCTTGTTGTTGGCGTTCATACAATTTTAAGTCTCGTTCGTAGTTTAATGCCTTTTGTTGTAGAAAGTTTGAGTAAGATCCGTGATATTTATATGTTTGCTTATGAGCAACTTCGTAAACTACATTTACGATTTTATCTAAAAAATAGCGGTCATGCGATACGATTAGTAGTGCTTTCTCATAATTACTTAAATAATTTTCTAACCAAGTTAATGTGGCAATATCCAAATGGTTCGTTGGCTCATCCAAAATTAACAATTCCGGTCTCTGCAATAAAAGCTTTCCCAGCGAAAGACGTGTTTTTTGTCCACCACTTAAGTCGTTAACAAACAAATCAAAGTCTTCTTCGGGAAAACCAAGACCGATTAAAACACCTTTTACATCACTTTTATAACGATAACCTCCATTTTGTTCAAAATTTTCTTGACGTCTGCTATATTCATTAATTAGCTTTTCATCATATTTCCCATTGGAACTCTTTTTCTCAATTTCCTCAGCAAGATTAGCTAACTCTATTTCCTCTTCAATAAATGAAGTGAATACAGACAGCATTTCCTCCAAAATGGTATGTGTGGAAACTAAATCATTATGTTGTGCTAAATAACCAATGGTCAAATCTTTCGTTTTAAAAATTTCACCACGATCGTAATCCATTTCACCTGTCATAATTTTAAGTAAGGTTGATTTGCCCGCACCATTTCGTCCTACGATTGCAATGCGGTCTCTATGTTGAATTTCCATATTAATGTCATGTAAAATAATGTCGCCAGCAAAAGACTTCACGATATTTTTTAATTGCATTAAAATCATGTTGTACACCCCATTCCTATTCAAGTGTATCTTATTTACTAACTACTCTGCAATTCCTATCAACTTGAGATAGAAAAAGGCTTTTATATCGGACTTATCTGACTATATCTGCTAAACTAAGTATAGAATATATGTGAAAGAGTGAATAATCGATGTCAAATTTCACCCATTTTAATGAACAAGGTCGTGCCAAAATGGTCGATATTTCAGATAAAAAAACGACTGTTCGGATTGCTACTGCACAAACTAGCGTTTATGTAATAGACGAAATTTATAAGAAAATAACCGAGAATCAAATTGCTAAAGGGGATGTTTTGGCAGTTGCTCAAGTAGCAGGGATTATGGCAGCTAAAAATACTTCTAATTGGATTCCGATGTGTCACCCACTATCTTTAAGTGGAGTTAATATAACTTTTAATTGGAAAAAAACGGATAAAAAGTATAAATTAATAATAAACGTTACTGTTAAAACGAAAGGTTCAACAGGTGTTGAAATGGAAGCATTGACTGCCGCTTCGGCAACGGCACTCACCGTATATGATATGTGTAAGGCGATCGATAAAGGTATCGTCATTGGGGAAACATATTTAGTGTCAAAAACTGGTGGAAAGTCAGGAGACTTTTCACGAGACGAAATATAAAGGAAATTAGAAAGAGGGGAATCAATTTGCAACATAAAATACCACAAGCAACAGCTAGACGTTTACCTTTATATTATCGATTTTTATCCAATCTACATAATCAAGGGAAAACACGTGTATCTTCAAAAGAGCTAAGTGATGCAGTAAAAGTTGATTCTGCAACCATTCGCAGAGACTTTTCCTATTTTGGAGCTTTGGGGAAAAAAGGATACGGTTATAATGTGGATTATTTGCTTGAGTTTTTTAAAACGACGTTGGCACATGATGAAATGACAGAAGTAGCTTTAGTTGGCGTTGGAAACCTAGGGACAGCATTACTTAATTATAACTTTTCAAGAAATAATAATACAAAATTAGCGATGGCATTTGATCGTTCCAAGCAGAAAGCCGGTACATTTATCGGGGGTGTGCCAATTTATCATATCGATGATTTAGAAGAAAAAATAGGGGATGTTGAAGTCGTAATCCTAACTGTGCCAGCTTCTGCTGCCCAAGAAATCGCCGATCGAATCGTTCAACAAGGGGTAAAAGGAATCGTTAATTTTACACCAGCTAGACTTACGCTTCCAGAAGATGTTCGTATACATCATATTGATTTATCCGTTGAATTGCAATCATTTGTTTACTTTTTGAAAAACTATCCATTGTAAAATACCGGGACAAAAGTTTTGGTTCTTGGGTGAAAAATCTGAACTATTAAAATTTATATTAGTTCGGATTTTCTAATTAGTAGGTTTATCCATAAACGGCGACATAAGAGTCTACTTGTTATGTATCAACTCCATATCTAGGGGTAGGGGGCGACTCATATATTGTGAAACGACTCGACGTGTTCGGAAACGACTCGACATGTTCGGAAACGACTCGACATGTTCGGAAACGACTCGACATGTTGTGAAACGACTCGACATGTTCGGAAACGACTCGACATGTTGTGAAACGACTCGACATGTTGTGAAACGACTCGACATGTTGGAAAACGACTCGACGTGTTCGGAAACGACTCGACATGTTGGAAAATGACTCGACATGTTGTGAAACGACTCGACATGTTGGAAAACGACTCGACATGTTTGGAATCGACTCGACCTGTTCGGAATTGACTCGACATGTTGGAAAATGACTCGACGTGTTCGGAAACGACTCGACATGTTCAAAATCAACTCGACATCTTGAAGGTCGAGTCATTCTTTCCAGTAATGATTAAATAGCTATGACACAGTTTCTTTCAATTGTGAAGTAAAATCATCCTGTGATCGTCCGTCTTTGGAGTTGAGGTTTTCGTTATGTCTCTGTCTGATTTTTATTCTTTCTTTAAATGCATGCGCAAATATCTGTACCCTACTCCAAAGCCTAGAGCAGCAACAGCAGCTAGTAATATTGTTGTTGCATTCCATATCGTATCTTGGACACTTGTGTATGCTAAATAAGCAAAAAGTAACCCCATTAAAAAATAAAGTATTGCCATTCTCAAAAATATCAGCCTCCAAAGAAAATAAACATAGCGTTGTTCTGGATTTGCTCTAATTGTTCTGGATCAATCAGTAATTGTGCTAAAACAGTGACTGTATTTAATGTCATATGTACGAGAATCGGCACAATAATTCTTTTCGATTGGACATATAAATAGGCAAAAACAAATCCCATTGTCGTGTATATTAAAGTATGAGTTAAATCCATATGAAGTACACCGAAAATGAGCGAGGAAATAAGGGCGCCCCAAAAAAAGTTGAATTTTTTATAAAGTGATCCAAATATGATTTTCCGAAAAATTAATTCTTCCAAAATGGGAGCACTGATTGCAGGTATTAACAAAAATATCGGATTCATTCTTGTCATTTCTACGATGACTTCGGTATTTTCAGAAGAAGGATCGATGCCGAAAAACTCAATTTCAATGGTGGCTGCAATTGCTTGCGTGTTCCAAGCTAATAACACACCGAGTGCAGTCCATCCAATAATTCTCCCGGCCGAAATTGGGTGTGCAATTTTTTCTTGACTCAAATCTTTCCGCATTAATAATAAGACTAATATTGGCCCAATAATAAAGCCGACTACATTGGAATAAATCGCTACTTCAAGCGGATCAATTCCGAATCCAAAATATAAAATAACGGGAACAACTGCTGTCATTACTAACATTAATACGTATATTAAAAAGACAAACCAATATCTTTTAGGAAACAAATAAAAAACTCCCTTGTAATTAAATTTACATTATGTATCATATCATAAAGTGAATACAGTTAATATTAATGAAGGATATGATTTTCAATCCATTTTAAATATTATTGGAAAAAGATCATTGCCTTATGTAACTATAAGTGATATATTTTATAAACCAAGTAAATTAATGGGATTAATACACTGCAAAAGAACAAAAAAGTTATTAGGAGGATGATACCAATGAGTGAAGTAAAGAAATTAAATGTGGAGAGCTTCAACCTGGATCATACAAAAGTAAAAGCTCCTTATATACGATTAGCGGGAGTGAGTAAGGGAATTAACGGGGATGAAATTTATAAATATGATCTTCGTTTTACTCAACCAAATAAAGAGCACATGGAAATGCCGGCTATACATTCACTGGAACATTTAATGGCGGAACTTAGTAGAAATTATTCAGATAAAATTGTAGATATTAGTCCAATGGGATGTCAAACTGGTTATTATTTATCTGTGATTAACCATGATGATTATGAAGATATTTTAAATTTAGTGGAAAAAGTACTGGAAGATGTACTAAAAGCTACGGAAGTCCCTGCATGCAATGAAGTGCAATGTGGTTGGGCAGCGAGCCATAGCCTAGAAGGTGCAAAAGAAAATGCCCGAAAAATGCTCGCCAAAAAGTCCGAGTGGAGAAATGTTTTTCAATAATGTTTTATATCCCTATAAACAGAGAAGAGAATGAGAAAAGTTTATTCTTTTCTCTGTTTGTTTTTTTACCCAAAAATTTAGTAGAGGAAGCAGCCCTCTTTTTTATTGAATTAATCTAATAAAGTAGAAAACACTTGCATTTTAATTTAAAATTATTTATTATAATAATTGGTGTTAGCACTCGACAGTCTCGAGTGCTAACAATGAGAAAAAATATTATTATAAAGTCTAAGGAGGGTTTCTTTACATGATTAAACCATTAGGAGATCGTGTAGTGATCGAACTTGTTGAGCAGGAGGAAAAAACTGCGAGCGGTATCGTACTGCCAGACTCTGCACAAGAAAAACCACAAGAAGGTAAAGTGGTTGCGGTAGGTTCAGGTGCAATTGTTGACGGTAAAAAAGTTGCGCTAGAAGTAGAGGAAAATGACCATATTATTTTCTCTAAGTTTGCAGGTACTGAAGTTAAGTACGAAGGTAAAGAATACTTAATTTTACGAGAAAGTGACATTTTAGCAATCGTTGAATAATAACGATTTGAAACATACTTAGTAACATGCTTATCACAAACATAAAGATACAAATATTTTAAGGAGGTACTATTAAGTTATGGCTAAAGAAATTAAATTTAGTGAAGAAGCTCGTAAATCCCTACTAAATGGGGTAGACACATTAGCGGATGCTGTAAAAGTAACATTAGGACCTAAAGGACGTAATGTTGTTCTTGATAAAAAGTTTGGTTCACCACTCATTACCAATGATGGTGTAACAATTGCTAAGGAAATTGAATTGGAAGATGCATTTGAAAACATGGGTGCACAACTTGTATCGGAAGTTGCTTCCAAGACAAACGATGTAGCTGGTGATGGTACAACAACTGCAACAGTGTTAGCACAAGCAATGATCCGTGAAGGACTTAAAAACGTTACTGCAGGTGCAAACCCAGTAGGTATCCGTCGTGGAATTGAAAAAGCTGTTGAAACGGCAGTGGAAGGACTAAAAGGTATTTCTAACAACATCGGAGATAAAGAATCAATCGCGCAAGTTGCAGCTATTTCTTCCGGTGAAGAAGAAATTGGACAACTAATTGCTGAAGCAATGGAGCGCGTTGGAAATGATGGAGTTATTACAATTGAAGAATCAAAAGGATTCTCTACTGAGCTAGAAGTAGTTGAAGGTATGGAGTTTGATCGCGGATATGCTTCTCCATATATGGTTACAGACCAAGACAAAATGGAAGCAGTTTTAGAAGATCCATACATTTTAATTACAGATAAAAAGATTTCTAATATCCAAGAAGTTTTACCAGTTCTTGAAGCGGTTGTGCAAGAAGGGAAATCCATCTTAATTATTGCTGAAGATGTTGAAGGTGAAGCACTTGCAACATTGGTGCTTAACAAATTACGTGGAACATTTAACGCTGTTGCGGTAAAAGCTCCGGGATTTGGTGACCGTCGTAAAGCAATGTTAGAAGATATTGCAATTTTAACTGGTGGGGAAGTTATTACAGAAGATTTAGCTCTAGATCTAAAATCAACTGAAATTAGTCAATTAGGACGTGCGGCAAAAATTGTTGTTTCTAAAGAAAACACAACAATTGTTGAAGGAGCTGGAAGCCCTGATGCAATCG
>NZ_JAXHDD010000081.1:0-12476 GCF_037072025.1 Pseudogracilibacillus sp. SO30301A
TCTAGTCTTTTGATTTTTTATACACTTATAAAATATGCCTGTTTTTGGGGGCCAACCATTCGATGGGTTTTTCAAAATATAATTGAATATTCAACTGTAAAAAGTCAAACATCTCATATATAATTTCATTATAGTTGGAAATATCACTTTGGTTAGAGTTTGCCAATCCTTAACTTTTAACATTTCAGGTGCAATCTTTGCAAATGACAGCTTGCTATATAATGACAAACAGTACTTTATTGTCATCAGCTTTCATGGTATAATAAGCATTATATATCTTTTACTACAATAGGATAGATGGTTAGAGTTTTTCCCCTTTTTATCATACATAGTTATATACTTAAACTATTATAAAAAAAATTATCACAATTCTACAAGGCAAGGTCTATTAACCTTCTTTCCATGTTAAATTAGGATGTCTTTAGTAAAATGAAAAAGGAATGATACTTTTAATGGAGGAAAATACAAATATAGACATGAATCAAAGCGTCTATAATGCACTATCATTATTAGATTTATTTAACGAACATGAGGAATTAACCTTAAGCGAGATTACTAAATACACAAAAATATCCAAGTCATCAGTATATAGACTACTTACATCATTAGTGTTAAAAGGTTTTTTAGGAAAGGTCACCTATCCGAATAATGTTGTTTCTTATCGTTTAGGTCTTAGACTGCTTGAACTGGGAAATATGGTGTATGACAGGCTAGAATTAAGAAAAGTTGCAATTCCCCATATGAAAAAGTTACGTGATAATACACAGGAAATAGTTCATTTAATTATTTTAGAAAACCAGAAAGCAACCTATATCGAAAAAATAGAGCCCAAACAACCTTTGAGTTTATACACCCGTGTTGGGATGAGCGTACCCTTAGATAATAGTTCAGGTTCAAAATTATTACTTGCTTATTTACCCCAAGAAGAAAGGGATGAATTATTAGAAAATCTAAATTCTAATCAGACAAGTATTCAAGCCAACGTAAAACCATTTATTATTAGAGATATTTCCAAGAATGATTTAATTAAGGATTTAAATGTAATTAGGGAAAAAGGTTATTCTGAGAATTATGGTGAAAATATGGGTACTCTCGGTATCTCTTACCCCATCAGAAATAATCAAGGAGTTGTCATAGCAGCTTTGAATCTTTCCATATTGGACTCCATAGACTTATCAAAAAATAAAGAACAAATAAAGTTTTATCACGATAAAATATCTTATGCAGCTAGGTGCATTTCTGAAGATTTAGGATTTAATAAAAGCTCTATATGATTATTTCTTTATAAAGTTAGCATTAATCATACCTTAGCCATAAAATTTAGTGGTGGGTAGGTGCCGTAAATAAAATATTCACATTTTATGGTGAAGTATGCTGTGGGGTGGTGGAAAAAGTAGAAAAAGGACATTTGTCCTCTTTTTGTTTTATTCATCTAGGAACTCAATATTTAAATGATCTTTAGTAAATAAAGATTGCTTTTCAGTCATTATTTCAAAACAAGTATTTTTATCCACTATCTCCTTGTTATTAAAACTTGCAATACCATATATTGGAACGCTATTGTTTGATGTTGTGATCCTTACATAAAACTCACCACTAGATGGTATAATGTAAGGATTCTTGCAAACACATTTAATAACGTAATTTTCTCGAAATAAAACCTCTGCTTTTATAATATATCCCCTTTCTAAATATTTTTTAACATCCATAAAATTACCATTGATAATCTGCTTTCTAATTAAAGTACTTGTAATTTTCTGCCCCCTGCTATTTTTTACAGGTGTAATAATTGAAACATCAAACTGGTTATTTCCTAATCTTTTTAGAGTATCAGCTTTTCCTATACCATTTTTTCCAAAAGAAAAGTCAAAACCTACGGAAATAAAACGAATGTTAAGTGTATGTAATATATGGCTGACAAATTTTTTTGGGGATAAATTTGCAAATTGTTTAGTAAATGAAATTATATAAAGAATATCCAACCCCATTTTTTCAAATAATTTAATTTTATCCCCTGTTGGAGTTATGTATTAAGTATAAAGTCCACAATTTAAAATCTCCTTTGGATGCGGAACAAATGTTATAGCACTTGATTTTATTTTTAACTTTTTGGATTTTTTAATAGCTTGGTTTATTACGACCTGATGTCCTTGATGTATCCCATCGAAAAAACCAATTGCAAAAGTAGCCTCTGGGTATAAATTTCTGGCTATTAACGGACTCATCGTATTAATAAACATAAATAATTTAATTTAAGTGGCAAAATTGAATCAACTCCAATGTTTGGGACATAATGGGTTAAGTTTTGTTTTAGGAAAAATTTTTATCGACCACATAGAACCTTACAGGAACACGATCCAAATAATTTAAAATCCTTGCTGATAGCTATAAAAAAATCAATCATGGGTTACTTTCAAATTAAAAGTAGTGAACCGAGTGAATTCGATGTACATTAACTTAATAATAGATAGTCTGTGTTTAAGCTAATTTCAGGCATTAAACACAGGTGCTATCTATCAATTACATTACATTTATACGTTTGTCAGTAGTTTATCCCAGCTTTTTCTTTCTGTTGTCTTTTCACCATATTTTTGTTTTGGAAAAAATTCACCCGAGATAATACTTTCTCCAATTAATCTATCAATTTGGCTTGTACGTGTATGTAACGTTGATACACGTGCATCTCTCCATAATCTTTCAATAGGATTAAATTTAAATAAAGATCTGGTACCAATTATTTCGAAGGATTTATCCAAAACATTCAAAGTAATTTTTTTGGTAAATCTAAGTGCTTGATATGATGTTAAGGCAGCCTCTTCAAAATCTTGTTTTTCAAATAAAGTAGCCCCATGCCAAAGTAAGGCCCTAGCTGCTTTGATTTCTGTCCCAATTTCTCCAATAGTACCGACTACTCCATCTTCCTTCTTTAAAAAAGGTCGTTCTCCAATCGTTTTAAGTAAAAAGTCTAGTGCTCCCTGCGCAATTCCTAACAAATGGGAAGTTTGGGATAATTCCAGTGTATGTGGGTCATTTTGGACAAAATCGCCTGGTTGACCTATTCTATTTTCATAGGGAATAAATACATCATTCAATTCACAAACATAACTAACAGTTCCCCTTAACCCGATAATCTCGGACCATCCACGACTTGAAAAGTTTATTCCTGATTCACTTCCATCAATTATACATACCACAAGTCCTTCACCACTAGTATCTGTATTAGGTGCAAGACCCCAATACATTAAATAATCGGCTGCAGGTCCAGCTGTGCAAAATCCTTTGCTTCCATTTGCTAAAAATCCATTTTCAATCGGAGTGAGCCCGGACTTAAATGTTAATTTTGTAGTAGGGTTTTTTAACTTTTCACCATTTCCCTTTGTTTTATTGTTTTGTAAAGGATTGATTTCGCTTCCAAGTGAACCGATAAATTTATTATTTTTAATCATATCACTAAAGACCCTTTGACAAAGTTCCTCTTCCCCTAGGCGGGCAAGTATACCACAATTTTGATAATGAATAGTTAAATTCCACCCTGTGTTAGCACACTTTGCAGAGATAATTTCTGTCACCACATAAGTTATTAAATGATGATCGCCTGTATCATCTCCATTTCCCCCATATTTCTGGGGTATTGATAACCATAAGATGCCAGATTCCCCAAGCTCTTTAAAGTTTTGTTTTGTAAACTCTGCATTTTCATCAATATTTCGTGCCCGTTCAAAAAATACATCAGCTAATTCTTTTGCTTTTTTCGCCCATTCTTTTTGTTCTTCATTGAGTAAATGCATCATAATAAAAAATACCTCCATTCAAATTTTCCTAATACTTTTTTATTTATGGTAAAGCTACTAATTCCCTATTGGTATTATTTAACACTTTTATTCCACTTTGGGATAAAGCAATAATATCCTCTATTCGAACCCCCCATAAATTAGGGATATATATTCCTGGCTCGTTTGAGAACACCATACCTGTTTGTAATTTAAGATTATTTCCTTTCACGATATAAGGATCTTCGTGGTAATCTAAACCTATTCCATGACCTGTACGATGAATAAAATACTCCTCGTAATTTTCCCCACTAATGATGTCCCTTGCAATAGAATCTAACTTAGAGCAAGTTATTCCCTCCCTAACATTTTCTGTTACGGATTTCTGAGCATTCTTAACCAATTCATATATTTTAACAAATTCGGGCTCAGGTTCCTTGGCAACAATAGTTCGACAAGTATCTGCACAATAGCCTTGATATTTCCCAGCGAAGTCTATAACTATAGGATCCCTCTTTTGTATTTTTCTTTCACTTCCAACATGAAGAGGTGTAGCACTATTTGGACCCGATCCAACATCACACCAGGCAACTTCCTCAAAACCTCTTTCAAACATTAATCTCATAATATATGCTCTAATTTGATTTTCAGTTTTGCCTACTATATGAGAAGTGTTTAAAATAAATTCATTCCATACCTCATCTATTTTTTCTGCAGCCTTTTGTAATGCATTTATTTCGGATTCAGTTTTCAATAAACGTAACCTGGCAATAATTGATGATCCTTCTGTTACTACTAATTCGGGGTTCTGATTCTTTATTCGATAAACAAAAACACTCCATAGATCATTATTAGTACCAATAACGTTGATATCCCCTTCCCTTAACAAGTCTACTAGAATATCGATTGGATTTTCAGAGTCTTCCCAATCTATGATATTAACTTCCTCCTTGTAAGTGATATAATTTTTTACATCCAAAGAAGGGACTATAAGACTAGCCTTTCCTTTTAAAGGAATTATAATAGCTAAAAATCTCTCCGTTGGTCTTGGGTGTTTACCAAAGTAATAACTAAAGTCGGCAGATGATCCGATAATTAATGCTTCTAATCCATTTTTTTTCATTTCTTGCTGAGTATCATAAATCCGTTTATTTAGTAAATCCTTACACATTTTTAAACCCCTTTCATAAAAATTTTCTCACTAACGAAAAATTTGCCCCACTCAGAAAACCTAAGAACCATTGATAAGTGCACCTTTGTTAAAATACATCTTATCAATCGGATAAATAGGTCTATTTATTTTTTGATATGTGAAGCTTTCAAGGTTATTACTACTTAATCCTCCCGAATCAACCGGAATAGTTTTTTTTGTAATATTCTTAAAGCCTGCTTTAAAATGGTGACTGGATTTTAAGCAAACTATTCTATAATCACTTACCTTTATTCCATGCAATAAAAATATTTGCTCATCGTGTGTTTGTGCTCTAAACGAACACACAATAATATCAACATTATCCACTTTGATAAGTGCCGTCTTCCCATAATTAACCTTTTTTCCGTAATGCATAGGGGATGTGTGCGTGAACCTTCCGTCAGTTAGCAATTTTACATACCCTTTTATTTTGATTGGTTCCCCATGATAGGTATCTGTTTTTCCCCCAAGATTTGTATTGATTAAACTTCCCACCCCCATTTCATGAGCCAAATTAGCAACTTCAGGATCATATATGAAACCGAAGCAGGAATCCTTAATGTTACGATCAATTAATTTTTCTAATAAACGGGTGCCATCTCCAGGTGCACCACCTCCGGGGTTATCAGACGTTTCATTTATAATAACTGGATATTTAGTTTCTCCCAATGCTAGATTTATGGCTTCTTCTGCTGAATATCTTTCAACATATAAATCATCTTTATTTTCCCAAATTTTTTTCGCCATCTCTTTTGCAACTTTTTTGGCCAATTGACCCCTTTCATTCGTTATACATAGTAAAGATACACCTACGAAAGAAATATCAGTACAATGGAAGCCATGATAAAATGTACAATCAATTATGTCGTCATTTGTGTTTGTAATTAAAGTACATTCTTCATTTATCTTTTGTATAACAGGATGATCTGTTGGAATTAATGGCATAATAAATGGTAGTTTGATCATTTCCATCACAGGGAATACTTCTTGTTTAATCGTTTGTACTAATAAAGTCATAGCTTTTTTACCCGTCTCGTAACAATCGATATGTGGATATTGTTTTACCCCTATTAAAGCAGTTGCTCTTTCAACCATTTCATTGGTAACATTTGCATGTAAATCCAAAGAAACAATGATGGGAATATCATTACCAAGAAGAGTCCGTAGTGTCTTTAAAAAATCTCCTTCTAGGTCTTCCGTTTCTTCAACTATTCCTGCCCCATGTAAACTGAGACAAATTGCATCTATATATCCAACCTTTTTTAGATTATTTATAAATGTTTTCTTCAACTTTTGATAGGCACTTTTAGTAATTACACCAGATGGATTACATTCTGCTGAAAAAATGGGTTTTAGATCAACATTATGATCATTAGCAGATGATATCATTCCTCCAAGAAACGTCCGTGTATGATCGTGATGCTTAATTATAGCATTGCCTTCCAACCATTCATCGTGTTTAAATAATTCAATTGTTGTTTTATTATTTGAAAATGTATTTGTTTCATGAAAAATTTGACCAATTGCGACCTTCATTTTTTATCCTATCCCTTTATCAAGAAAGTTAGTTTATAAATATTTTTCTATCCAAATTTGTCAGACGATCATAACCATCATTAGTAATCACAATTGTTTCACTAAATGATATTCCTTGAGCCCCAAGATACATATGAAATACCATTCCTTCTTCTAATCTCCATGTTGAGTTTGGTAAAAACACACGTGTGAAATCACTAGTGCGCGGGACGTATATAAATCCCAATGTATATCCGGTAGTATTTGGATACTTTTTCACCAGCCCACTTTTTATAATTTGTTCCCTTGCAATAGCATCCACCTCAGATGCAATTGCACCAGGTCTTATAGCCTCAAATTGTTCATCCTGTATTCTAATCAATTCATTTGCAATATACTCCTGTTCCTGACTCGGAGTTCCTATAATAGCTGTTCTCATAATTCTAGCTGTATATCCTTTGTAATGGGGAGTTGTTTCAATATGGACAATGTCACCATTACTAAGACGACGATTCCCCAATTGTCCATGATAGGAACCCAGCCGTTGTCCCGAGTTCATAAGAAGCATCCTTGTATTATCTGCACCCAATCTTAATGCGGCGTCATACACCTCAGAAGCGACCTCCCGTTCCAATACGCCTTCTTTTACTTTTAAAATTGCACTTAGCATAGACTGATCTGCGATTCTACCCGCATTTTGTAAACAATTAATTTCATAAGAACTTTTGATTAATTTTAGCTCCCATATAATTTTGGAAAAATCCACTATTTGAGCCTTGGGAAGTCCATTTACAATATATTGATACCTTGTTGGAAATAAAAAATTAGAGTCTAATTCTAGACCAAGACGGGATTCCTCCCATCCCTTATTTTTAAAAACATCTATAACGATTTGCAGTGGATTTTCCCAATCGTTAAATAGGACGTAATTTTGGTTTGTGGATTGTTCAATGAAAGCCCTCTCATCCAAAGCCCGTAAAATAACTAATGGCTCTTCGTTTAAAGGTACTATGCATGCTTGATACATGGCAGCTGTTGGAAGATATCCAGTTAAATACCCAATATGTTCAACTTGATCTACAATTAGTACGTCGACTTCCTTTTTCCTCATTTTTTTCTTTACATTTAATAATCGTTCTCTATACTCCTTTTGTGTTATATCAATATCTCGGATCCTTAAATCCATTCAACCCTCTCCTTTTGGTTAAACTCCTTAACATTATTGATTATATTCTTTACTCATCATCATTTTTATTTTATTTTATTTCCGTCTTTGTATATTTTTTTTAAACTATAGAGCGTTCAGCAAAGTACCCAAAGTTACGACCAAAGTAAAGTAAAGGACCTTCTCGATCCTCAGACAATAATACATTAGTCACTTTTCCTATAAACAAGGTGTGATCACCTGCCTCTACCTTTTTATCTGTTATACAATGAATTGATGCTAAAGCATTTTCAATTGAGAATGGGTCTAATGCCTCATCCACTATATATTCTTCGAAAAACTTTGGAGCCTGTGGAATGGCACCTGCTTTAGCTATTTTCTGTTGTTTTTCGCTTAAAACATTAACACAAAAGCCATTATTCTCCTTAATTGATATAGCTGCCTTAGAATCAGATTTTAAACTGATTAGCAGAAGATTTGGTTCAACTGAAATCGAGCAGCATGCGCTTACTGTCATTCCCCATGGTCTTCCATTAACTTCCGTCGTCACAACCGTGATACCTGATGCCAACCTAGACATAGATTCTATAAATTTTTCCTTTAAATAATCCATAATAAGACCTCCCAATGTTTATTTAGGGTAATTTTCTTTCGCCTAAACTACTATTAATTATTGTTTAATTTGAATACGCTTTACCACTTCCCTATATTAGGGATGCCATCCCAGTTATTTTCGTTAAATTCAATATACATTGTATTAAAATTATTGTCAATACTAAATTTTAAAAAGTCTGATAAATTTGGTTATAAAACATTGAATTCTTTAAGTACTTTTTCAATTTAGAACTTTGAACTATTGAATTATTTCTTCCTAAAGAACTTGGGCAACCTTTCAAAGGTTGCCCAAGTTCTTTATTGCCATATTTTCTGTTACACGCTTTTATCAATATTTTGGTAATTAACTTCCCTGTTCTCCTTCTCCATTTTTGGTAAAAGTGAAATGCCAATTAAGCCCAAAACCGCCGTCGACATCAGAAAGTAGGCTGGAATTAGATTACTTCCTGTCAACGACTCCAGTAGCGTTATAATATAAGCGGCACTTCCTCCAAAAATTATCGACGATACATTGTAGGTTATACCATAGGAAATATTTCGAACCCGACCTGGAAATAGCAAAGGAAGCGTCGAGGGATGAGTACCTAGAAAGGTCGATGCAACAATAGATAAAAACACAAAACTGATTAAAGGTGCAAATTTTCCTCCGCTATTCATAAAAATAAACAAGGGTAATGCCGTTATAAGGGCAATTGATGCTGAAACTGTTAGAAAAATTCTTCTATCAAAGCGGTCATTTAAAAAACCAACGGTTGGAATGACAATTATAAATAATATCATCCCAGCTATGGATACCATTGATGATTGTGGACCCGATAATCCGACCTGTGTTTGAAGGTAGGAAGGAATAAATGTCATTGAAATATAATAAACTGCCATAGCAAATGAAAGAATTAAAAATGAGATTACCATTGGTTTTTTAGCAGTTGAAATCATTTCCAAAGACGGTTTTTCTGGCAAATTATTTTCCTCCTTCAACTGGATATACGTTGGTGAATCTACAAGGTTATTTCTCATATATATTGCTATTAATCCTAGTGGAAATGAGATTAAAAATGGTATACGCCATCCCCATGCTACCATTCTATCTTCCCCAATCATCAATGTTAAACAAGACACAGCTAAAATACCAAAAAGGTAACCGACCACCGTTCCTGATTCAAGGATACTGGCAAAAAATCCACGACGTCCTTTATCAGCATATTCATTCATATAAACAGATGAACTAGAATATTCTCCCCCAGCTGATAAACCTTGACCTATCCGACAAACAATTAATAAAATCGTTGCGAGAATTCCTATAGATTCAAAGGTAGGAAGTACACCGATTAAACCCGTTGAAATTGCCATCATTAAGATTGTAATCAATATCACTTTCTTTCGACCTAATTTATCACCCAACGAACCAAAAATCCATCCTCCTATAGGTCTTACTAAAAAGGAGATTGCAAGAGCAGCAAAACCATATAGTAAAGCAGCAGTTTCATCACCTTCATGGAAAAATAATGAACCAATAATACCAACGGTATAACTGTATACTCCGTATTCAAACCATTCAATGATGTTACCAATTGAAATTGCCAAAATATTTTTACTAAACATTTGAAATGACCTCCCAACGATATTTTAGGTTTAATTTCTTTGTATAGATTGAAATATTATAATACAATCAGTTTATTTGTGCATATTGTTCCCAATATTTCGAAAATTAGAATCGCTAACATATTTTTTAGAAAAAACTCATTAATCCTACCCTCCCCTGTTTCTTCCGGTCTAATTCATGTCAAATAATTCAAGACTTACCTACAATAAAACTCGCCATTATAGTTAGAAATCCAGCCAATTGGAGCAATTGATTAACATAAAAACAAAGTAACAAACCATTAATAACACATTTTAAAGTCTTTTTAGATAATTGTAGTGGGTATTATCAGCCAATATAGGATCACGATATGTCTATTTCATTTTATTCAATAGTAACACCCCTTTCAATTTCACTTCTTAAAAATGTTATGCACCCATGTTCCGCTTCCCATTTATAGGGATGATGTTCCAGTATAATATAGTCTGAATTATATGATAACATTTCTAAATAGTCAATAGCTAAAAATTTTAATTCCATATTAGTGTTAAAGTATTATAGTATGAATGAGTGAGATAATAAGCATATTAGCAGTTTAAAGCAAAATAAGTTATCCTGGAAACAACCGGAAGTAACACAAGGAAGTATTCCCTTAAATTAATGCTATTTAAAATACCGAAAAAAACTGATGTATTATGTACTGTTCTTTTATCTTAATTTAATAATTTTGACCTTGACATCTCCCTTGGTTTTATAAAATGACCCTTAATCTATTCATTGTCCCTTTTATATTTTAGAATTAAATGGGTAAATATCCGAAAAGAAAATAGATTCCCTAAATAAATAAGCGCGAATAACATGTTCTTACTGGGTTGATAAAAATAATTACAAGGGGGTATTTGATATGAAAATAGTTTATATTGTACCGGTTCCAATGGATGAAAAGGAGGACAAGCGGCGTGAATGTTTATTAAATAATTGGGCTTTTCCAAATACTACAGTTGAGGTACAAATATTACATGATGGTCCGACCACAATGGAATCAATGTATGAAAAGTATTTAAGCATTCCCGGAACTGCAAAATTAATGGTGGAGGTGGAGAAGAAAGGCGCAGACGGGGCGATTATTGGTTGTGCGGGGGATCCCGGATTAGATGCGTTTAGAGACTAATAATATAGTTGTAACCGGTCCTGCCGTTACAGGAATGCATACTGCAGCATTAAGAGGAGAAAGATTTTCAGTTTTAACTATTACTGATAACACCATCCCTAGTGTATATGACCTTGTAGACAAAGCAGGATTGAAAGATAAGTTTGTTTCTGTAAAGTCTGTTAACATATCAGCTATAGATTTGGCAAAAGATCGTGAAAATACTTTGGATAAACTATTACATTTTGGTAGACAAGTGCTAGAAGAAGGTGCAGATTCTATTGTTCTAGGATGTATGTCAATGGGATTTTTAGATATAGCAGAGGATATGGAAAATGAATTGGGCATTCCTGTAATAAACCCTGTGAAAAGCGCACTGAAAATTACTGAAGCATTAGCATCAATTAACTACACCCATTCAAAGAGATATACCAAATGAGTAAATATACCAAACCAGCTTAGAATTACTGTAATAGAATTACTCACACTATTTGATGATGTCCCTTTTAAGGGACATTATTTTACCTGAAATAATTTGTAGATTTATTTTCAAAACGGAAAACAAAAAACACATTATTCTAGAATTATTCCTGGATTAATTTGAAATTAGGGTTTGACATAATGTGCCGATATACAACACAGGATCGTACCTTAAGCGAACTTTTGTTAAATAAAATTATATGTTTTTCCCTAAAAAATAACATACACTAATTACATTAATTTATTTTACTTCATATTTTGCAGAAACTTGGAGGCAGTTCTTTCGATATGGCTAATCTTTCTTTCCTCTGCTAGTTCAGGGTTCCTTTCTTTAATGCTTCATAAATGGATCGATGTTCCTTTATCCCCACCACAATTTATTCATTATGTGTTAACGCCCTTTTTCTAAATGAATAATCAAACGCAGCAAGGTTCATCAATATATTACATATTAATGGATTTCTTGTATTTTAGTATGAAAATTTATAGTTTATTTCAGTTATAACTTCTGGATACTTTTCGGCTAATTACCTCTCCATTAAAGAATATCACTTTCAAAAGTAGAAATTTCCTCATCAGTCATTTTTTCTGCCACCAATTTCGCAGCAAAACCTTCTAATTTCGCTCGAACTATTAAGATTTCCTCTATTGAGGAGTCTACGAATTCTGAGACATAATTACCTTTGCGGGACTGATTCGAAAAGACCTTCATAACTCAATATTCTAATTGCTTCTTTAATCGGGGTTGTACTTATACCCATTTTAGAGATAAGTTCCCTTTCTTTTAAATGCTCCCCTACCCTAGAAAACCTGAAACATAGCATTCTTTAAGGGATCAATAAATAGATAATTCTGAATCCCAATTTTTATACGCCAACCGTTGCCGTGATTGGTTCTTGTTTGTGTAACCATAAATATTAATTGTAGATTTCAGAGTAAATGTTTTGGATTTATTTACTTGCCAAGTAAATTCTCTATCATTTTATAAGTTTCCATGTGGGAACGTT
>NZ_JAXHDD010000082.1:0-12401 GCF_037072025.1 Pseudogracilibacillus sp. SO30301A
ACTAGATTTTGAGGTTTTCTACCCTTTTTTGGGGTGAACCAATTACTACGATTAGTTTAATTTTGTAATAAGAATTTTTCTTGTGTCTTGCATCCTAGAATTAGAAAACTTAATATGATAAATTCAACTAAAAACTGTAATCAACATCTTCCAAAAAGATTTCATAAGTGATACTAAACCTTACATTGATACTCTTTATTTCCCAAGTCATTTTTATGTTATAAAAATCGTAATTATCAATTACGAGGTAATTGGTACTTTTACATCTAATAGAGGAGCATATTGTTGACTTCCAAAAATATCACTGTCGCCAGGACTACTACTTGGCTGATTTCTATCTATTGTAAATTTTATTGCATTTGCTGGATCATATAAAACAAAATCAGTTATACGTTCTTCATTAATGTTGTATAATTTTGCAACACTCTGTTTCGTTAATACATTGCTATTTCGTACAAGCAGATAATCTTCTTTCTTCTCAAAAATAATGTCGAACGTAATTCGATCAGTACCCGCGTTTTTCGATCTAATCGTTTTGGCTAATTCATGTAAATAAACTTTTTTCAACATCATCTCTCCTTCATCATGCATATGTTTTACTATTTATTTCTTCAATTTGAACTTTAAACAACTCTAATGGATCGTCAACAGGCATCGCATGATTCATGGTCCACTTGTATGTTTTTCCGGCATATAACACATCATCTACAATAAATGAAGCCGTGCCTGCTGTTCCTTTTACTTCCGGTAATTTAGCATAAAAAATTTGTCTTGTAGCAAAGAGAGTTAGTTCTTCGGCTGTTACTTTTGATTTCGTAACTCCCTCTACGACAATTCCTAATTCATGGGACTTTATCTCTTTTATTGGTTCTAAATCTCCCATAACACCATTTTTTCCAAAAATATGAAAATGGAGATCATAGTCAACCCCTCTAAATTCTTTGCTTACTTGTTCACGAGTGAAAACAATAACATCATCAATATGTTTTATCGTATAAGGATCACGAACTCCAGCAAATCCAATGAATTTCTCTCCTACAATCCCAGATCCTTCTAATTTCACTTTGACATCACCTTCGACAGGTACGAATCTTTGACCAGTTATTCGAGTTGTTTGCTCATCATATTGTTCATAAACACAATCTGTCATGTCTAACATTCCACCTGCGAAGTATTCGTAGAAAGGATTAGAGCGTTCATACATTGCGTGACCCGATACGGATGCAATTGTACAGCGTTGGTCTGGATGCATAGCTGTAACTTTCACATCATCATGTGTGACTGTTCCGATAACACTTTCTTTTGCGCCGTATGGTTCAGCACAAAATGAAGCACATTCTAATACTTTCCCAGCGTAATATGCGTGTTTTTCCGGAAACCCTTCCCTAATTGCTGCAGCTGCAAATATAACGATATCACTTGATCTTCCTCCTATTACGACATCGGCTCCTAATTCAAGCGCTTTCAAAAATGGATGCACCCCTGCTACTGCAACAACTCTTTCAGTTTCTTCGATATCTTCCATCGTTAAGTTTGATCGTGAATCTAAACCTTCTATGACTACATTATTTTCTAATTTGTCTTTAATATATGATTTATCAACTTCAGAGTAAAAGTAACCTATTTTAAAAGATGATAAATTATGTTCCTTTGCTAAATCCTTAATTATTTGTACATACATATCAACTCTACTATCAGCTCCAGTATCCCCGGCAGAACCTATAATCATTGGTACATTTTGCTCTCTAGATTTCAAGAGCATTAGTTCTAAATCGTGTTTTTGCCATTTATACATACTTACTGATCGATCTGAACCAAGTGCAGAAGCTCCAATATCATCACTACCTGAATCAGAACAATAATAGTCAGGTTTGGTATCAGCAGCAATATAAAAACTTTCCTTTTTTGTTGGCGCGAATCCTAGATGCCCGTTAGGACAAACAATTCTAATTTCTTTTTTCATCAATGTAACCTCCTATAATCATAACATGTTATAATCACCATACGTTTAAAAGAGTAAAATGTCAATGTCAGAAAAATAAAAAACATTAAGTGTCTGTCATCTTAATCTTTCGAGTAACGAAAAATCTATATTTATCACCACGATAATAGGTTTCTTTAAACTCTAGTGGGTTATTTTCTTGATAAACAATAGATGTGACCCTGAGCAAAGGAAATCCTGGGTCTATTTTTAAAATTCCTGCAACTTGCTCATGGGCAATTATCGCCTCAAATGTTTGTTCCACATGAGTTGGTGTATGATCTGTATGACCTTTATATAAATCTAAGGTTGAAAATGGTAATTTTTTGTCTATCCACTTTTCGGTTGCTTTTTGTATTTTTTCACCTACCATAAAAGGAAAAAAAGTATTGTAAAACACTATTGGACTATCATCGCCATACCCAACTAATTGTAGATTAAGAATCTTTTCCATAATGTTTATATTTAATAGTTTAGACAACTTAAAATCACTCGTTATAATATTACTGTCGATAAGTTGTGTGGAAGCAATTAAACCTGATTGTGCCACTGTTGATTGGAAGTCAGCGATGGCATTTAATTCTTGACGGATTTTTGGTTTTGCTACAAATGTTCCAACACCGTGGACTTTAGAAACTAAACCTTCTTTTTCTGCTAAAGCAATAGCCTGCCGTACAGTAATACGACTTACGTTGTACATCTCCCCTAGTTCTCTCTCTGACGGTATTTGCTCGTTTGCCTTATATTCATTCGTATTAATTTTATGCTCAATAATATTTTTAAGTTGTTCGTATAGTGGGATAGATAAATTACGATTAAGCATTTAATCCCTCCTTATTTTTTTGTTATTATAACATGACATTATGAGAATGCTAAACAATTTACATTTTAATGTAGTATTATAACTTAAATTAAGAGTAATTAAACAGTAATTCTTTTTATTTACGCACTTGACATAACCTGTAATAATGACTTAGTATAGTTATTAACTTTAAGAATTTTCGAGAACATTAATTAAATGATCAAACAGATAGACAGAAAGGTGGAATAATCAGTTTGCAACCAATTATAGGTATTAGCGCTGCTTGGAGTTTTGAAACATGGCCTAAAAATCAACTTGATAAGAACATTCCAGACTTCTTTTATGTTGGAAGTGATTATGTAAATGCCATTTATGCGCTCGGTGGCATTCCTTTATTAATTAATCCTTCTGTAAAAAACGCAATTGATCCTATAGAATTTAGACATATTATTTCTTGAACAGATGGTCTTTTATTGTCTGGTGGGGGTGATATAGGAATCAATCCTAGTGACGGCTTTATACCTTATTTAAAAGATCAACAAACAAAGAGGTATGAGTTTGAGTTTATTTTAATAAAAAGAAGCATGGAAACATGATTTACCCACAATAGGTTTTTGTAGAGGGCACCAAATGATTGCAGAAGTGCTTAGGGGAAAAATTACTGAGGATCAGATTCCTTACCATACAGATAAAGATGGATTGATAGATTGGGATTCCTTTGAGATATTCCCTAATACATTACTCCAAAAAATTGTCCAATCGGAAAATTGGCATGTGAATAGTTATCATACACAAGCTGTAATTCACTTACCGGAAACATTTGTTGTATCTGCAATTTCTAAACCTGATCAAGTAATTGAAGCAATAGAAGCTATTCATAAGACATTCTTTGTAGGAGTTCAATTTCACCCCGAAAAAATATTCTCAAAAGATAAAAAGTCTAGTAAACTACTAACCTATTTTATTCACAAAGCTAAAACTTATCAAAAAAATTAATTGTTTTAACTATAATTTAAAGCGCTTGCATAAGTAGATAACTTATAATAAAGAGATCTTTTAGAGGAACTGGAGCGAATAATATGGAGCAAAAACTTTTAAGCGTTCATCATTTAACAACTAGTTTTAATAACAAAAAAGAAAGTATTCCTGCAATCGAAAATGTAAGTTTTAGTATCTTAAAAGGAGAGACACTTGGGATAGTAGGTGAATCGGGTTCAGGAAAAAGTGTTACAGCCCTTTCGATTATGCAATTAATTGCCAATCCTGGAAAAATCACAGGTGGAGAAATAATATTTGATGGCCAAGATTTACTCAATTTTACTGAAAATGAGATGAAAAAAATACGAGGAAATAAAATTTCTATGGTTTTTCAAGAACCGATGACATCACTTAATCCAGTATTTACAATCGGAAATCAATTAATAGAGACGATCTTTACACACCAGAATACATCCAAAAAAGACGCTATAGATTTAGCCGTAAAAATGTTACGAAATGTCAATATTCCGTTACCTGAAGAAAGATTAAAGCAATATCCCCATCAGTTAAGTGGTGGGATGAGACAGAGAGTAGTTATCGCAATGGCGTTAGCATGTAATCCACAATTACTCATTGCTGATGAACCTACCACTGCTCTTGATGTTACGACACAAGCTCAAATTTTAAAATTAATAAAAGAATTGAAAGAACAAACTCAAACATCAGTTATGTTGATCACCCATAATATGGGAGTTGTAGCAGCAGCAGCCGAGAAAGTATTGGTCATGTATTGCGGTAGGGTTGTCGAATATGCTGATGTTAAAACGATTTTCCGTAATCCTTTACATCCTTATACAGTTGGCTTATTAAAGTCCATTCCAGAAATAAATGGAAAACAGCGTAGGTTATTTTCTATAAAAGGATCTGTGCCAATGCCCGGTGAAATAAAGAAAGGATGCAGATTCCAGACAAGATGCCAATTCGTAACAGAAAAATGCTTAGCAAAGGAACCGCCTCTTTTTGAAAAAGGAGATTCTCTTGTACGTTGTTGGGAGGTTTGAAAGGGGAATTCATATGGCAGAAAAGAAAGCAATATTGAAAGTAAATAATTTAAAAGTTTATTTTCCTATAAATGAAAGTATTTTATCAAGACGTGCTAAACATGTAAAAGCAATTGATGATATTGATCTATATATTGCGAATGGAGAAACTTTGGGATTAGTCGGTGAAAGTGGCTGTGGAAAATCAACAACTGGTCGAGCTATTTTAGGACTATTAAAAGAAGCAGAGGGAGAAGTCATTTTTGATGGAAACAATGTCTTAAAAATGAAGAATAAACAACTTAAAGGTTTAAGAAAAGAAATGCAATTAGTTTTTCAGGATCCGTTTGCTTCATTAAATCCAAGGATGAAGATAGGTGATGTATTAGAAGAAGTATTAGTAGTTCATAAAATGAAAAACAAAGAAAAAAGAAAAAGCAGAGTAAAAGATTTAATACAATTGGTTGGATTAAATGAACAACACCTTAATCGTTATCCACATGAATTTAGTGGAGGACAAAGACAAAGAATAGTGATTGCTAGGGCTTTAGCAATGAATCCAAAATTTATTGTTTGTGATGAAATAGTATCTGCATTAGACGTATCTATACAATCACAAATTATCAATCTATTAGAAGACTTACAAAAAAAATTAAACCTTACTTATCTTTTTATTGGTCATGATTTAAGTATTATAAGGCATATTAGCGATAGGATTGCTGTAATGTACCTTGGAAAGATAGTAGAGATAGCTGATAAAAATGATTTATTTGAAAGACCAAAGCACCCTTATACTAAAGCGCTTTTGTCAGCAGTTCTTGTACCAGACCCAGAGCAAAATAATGAAGATGTAATTATAGAGGGCGAAACTCCAAACCCGATTAATCCTCCACAGGGTTGTCGTTTTCACACACGCTGCAAATTTGCAACTGAAAAATGCAAAGTCGATATACCCTCTAAACGTAAAGTTGCTCATAATCACTTTGTACATTGCCATTATGATTTAAATCTGTAAATATCATCTTACTTCCATACCACATCAATTAAAGGGGGGAATTGATTTGTTAAGGTATATTATTAAAAAACTTCTACTTATGATACCAGCATTGTTAGGTTTGACAATAATTGTTTTTTTAATCCTTCATTTATCTCCTGGTAGTCCAGTAGATTTAATTGCTGGACCAAATGCATCACCAGAAGTACGTGAAAACATTGAAAAGAAACTTGGATTAGATCAATCATTACATGCTCAATATTTTACTTTTATTAAAAATATCTTAACGGGCGATTTAGGGACATCAATATTACAAAATAGGTCAGTAGCAGAGATTATTAGTGAAAGGATTCGGATTACATTTGAATTAGGTATTTATGCATTAATATTTTCTTTTGTTATTTCAATCCCAATCGGGGTTATTGCCGCAATCAAAAGAAATACAATGGCAGATTATGTATCTATGACAGGAGCATTGATTGGACTCTCCTTACCTACTTTTTTATTTGGATTACTACTGTTGTATATATTTGGATACAAACTAGGATGGCTACCATTGTCGGGTTATGGCACATATCAACATTTAATATTACCAACATTGACCGTAGGATTAACCGATGCTGCAATCACTGCAAGAATGGTTAGGTCTAGTATGCTTGAACAAATTAGACAAGATTATATTAGAACTGCAAAATCCAAAGGACTCAGAGAAGAAAAAATTCTTTTTAAACACGCGTTAAAAAATGCAATGATCCCTATTATCACATTATTTGGTATGAGGTTAGGTTTAATTTTTGGTGGTTCTGTCATTATTGAAACAGTGTTTAGCATCCCTGGAATTGGAAAACTGATGGTAGATTCAATATTTTCAAGAGATTACCCTATTGTTCAAGGTTCGATACTAGTTTTAGCAACTCTAGTACTAATCGGAAATTTAATCTCTGATATTCTATATGCTGCTGTTGATCCTAGAATAAAATATTAAAGATAGGTGGTGCAATGGAATGAAAGAGAATTATCTAATTCAGCAAGATAACAAACTTGAGCCAGAACATTCATCATATGAATCCAGTAAACAACTTGAATTATTTAAAGAATTTTTATCTAATAAAACAGCTATATTTGGAGCGGCAATTATGTTTATAACAATCATAACAGCTATTTTCGCACCTGTCATTGCTCCATATCCTTATGATTATATTGATCTTCCAAAAATGTTAACACCACCAAACAATGAACATATATTTGGAACAGACGATTTAGGACGGGACATTTTTAGTAGAGTCGTATATGGAACGAGAATATCACTAGTTGTCGGCTTTGGAGTAGTTGCTCTTTCTCTCCTTATTGGACTTGTTTTAGGAGTCATTGCTGGTTATTTTGGTGGACGTATTGATTCAATCATAATGGGAATTACAGATATATTTGGGTCTTTGCCAGTAATATTGCTTGCAATCGCAATCATTGCTGCTTTAGGTCCAAATTTAATAAATTTGATTATTGCAATGGCACTTGTAAGTTGGTCAAGATATACAAGGTTGATAAGAGCAGAATTTTTATCACTTCGCGAACAAGAGTTTATTGAAGCAACAAGAGTTCTTGGTATGAGTAGTTTTCGAACGATATTTAAACATATGTTACCGAATGCAATGGCACCGATTATAGTGTTAACTACAATGGAATTTCCAGTTGCAATCATATCTGAGGCATCACTTAGTTTTTTAGGATTAGGTGCGCAACCACCAACTCCAAGCTGGGGTTCAATCATTAGTGGTGGAAGAATGTATATTGTAGAAGCTCCTTGGATCATCTTTTTCCCTGGTTTATTACTTGCGATATTAGTATTAGCTTTTAACTTATTTGGAGATTCTTTAAGAGACTTCTTAGATCCTAGGTTAAAATAAATATTTATCTTATCCTGAAGATGGAGGTATTCAAATGTTAGATTTACTTATAAAAAATGGCGAAATAGTAGATGGTACAGGTTCTGAAAGTTATCAAGCTGATATCGGAATAAAGAGTAATGAGATTGTAATGATAAAACCGAACATAGACCAAGATGCTTATATAGTAATAGATGCTTCGGGGTATACGGTTACTCCAGGTTTTATCGATATTCATGGTAATTCGGAGTGGACATTACCAGCTAATAATAAAGGTGAAAGTAAAATAAGGCAAGGCGTTACAACAGAAGTACAGGGGCACTGTGGTTTTAGTGCGGCTCCAGTTATAGAAAAAAATAGCAATCATTTACTAAGTTATCTCGCAAACACAGCTTTATTATCAGACGAAGAAAAAAAGAAGTGGAATTGGCGAAGTCAAGCGGAGTTTATGAGAGATGAAATTGAGAAAAATGGTATACCTTTTAACATTGCTCCAATGGTTGGTCATGGAACCATCAAGATAGGAGTAATGGGGTTCGAAAAAAGAGAGCCAACTTCTAAAGAGTTAGATCAAATGACGGAACTTCTAAAATTTGAGTTAGAAAATGGACTGTTTGGTATGTCTTCAGGTCTTCAATATGAACCAGGGTTTTATTCCTCTAAAAAAGAGATCAATGCTCTAGCTAACGTACTAAAAGAATACGACAGAGTGTATACAACACACATGCGTAGTGAAGGAAAAGACGTTTTTGAAAGTATTAATGAATCTATTGACGTTTCAAATGATACAGGTGTTTCCGTGCTAATTACTCATTTAAAACTTTCCCATCAACCACATTGGGGTGAAGCTAAAAAGGCTTTAAATTTAATTGATCATGCTAGAAATCGAGGTTTAGATATTGATTTTGATATATATCCATATGATGCTTACGGAAGCGGTTTAATTGACTTAATGCCACCATGGGTTAAAGAAGATGGGGCCATTCAAATGGCAACTCTATTAACAGACAAAAAAATTCAATCTAAAGTGATTGAAGAAATGAAAATGAAACATGATGATTGGGATAATCCTTTAATTGGACTTAGTTGGGATGATATCAAAATTGCTTTATTGACATCAGATAAAAATAAAATTTATGAAGGTATGACAATTACAGAAATTGCAGACAAAATGAGTGTTTCCCCATACCAAGCTGTCATTAATTTGTTAATCGATGAGAAAGGAGGAATTAAATCTATCTATTTTGCGATTGATGAGGATGATGTAGAAACATTTATGAAACATCCTAGATCCATATTATCGAGTGATGGAAGGGCTGTTGCTCCATATGGATTGTTAGGCGAAGGTTCCGTTCACCCTAGATATTATGGAACATTTCCGCGTATTTTAGGCAGGTATGTACGAGACAAAAAAGTTATTAGCTTAGAGGAAGGAATTAAAAAGATAACATCATTGCCAGCTAAAAAAATGAAAATTAATAAGAGGGGGGTATTAAAAGAAGGGTATTATGCAGATATTGCAATCTTTAATAAGGAAAATATTATTGATCTAGCTACATTCGATGAACCTCACCAGTATTCAATAGGAGTAAAATATGTGATTGTTAACGGCAAGGTTGTTGTAGAAAAGTCAGAACATACTGGAGTCTTACCTGGAAACATATTGAAAAGGAAATAAACAATTTCTAATAAACAGATTAGCATTGATCATCAGGATTATAATAAGGACCAAAAGGGGGCTGTTAAAATGTTAAAGAAGTTAATGTTAGGATTAACCTTTATTTTATTTATAACGTTTCTTTTATCTGCTTGTGTAAGTCAACCACCAGAGGAAACGGGTGGAGATTCGAATTCTGATGTAAGTAATGGTTCTAATGAAACTTCGAACAAAGATGCTCTGATAATTGCCTATGATAGAGATGCAGAAACTTTAGATCATTTAGTTACGAGTGATTATCATAATGCTTTAATCTATATATTTGATCGATTAGTCACTAGAGACAGCGATTTTAATTATCACCCTTCTCTCGCTGAAAAGTGGGAAGTTTCTGAAGATGGATTAACATGGAAATTTTATTTAAAAGAGAATATAAAATTTCATGACGGAAGCGAGTTAACTGCCCATGATGTCAAGTGGACTTTAGATACAATTAAAGATCCAGAAACGGGATCACCTGCACAAAATGACTTTGAGCCTCTTACAGAAATTGTCGTGGAAGATGACCATACAGTTGTAATAAAATTAGAAAATCCATTTCCAAATATGTTATTTAGACTTTCAAGTACTCCAGCAGGTATTATGAGCAAAGACTCATACAATAAATATGGTGATGAATATGGAAGTAAATATGCAATTGGTACTGGACCATATAAATTAAAAGAATGGAATCAAGGCGACAAGATTGTCTTAGAAAAAAACCCAGAATATGATTGGGGACCAGAGTTTATGGAAAACAACGGAGTTCCACAAATTGAAGAAATTGTAATGAAAATAATACCTGAAGAAAACCTTCGTTTAATGGAATTAGAAGTGGGAAATGTTCATATTGTTAGAGATCTTACACCAACAATGGTAGAAACTATTGAAGATAATGACGAGATAGAGATTTTTACAGGCGGAGCTCCTCGTTTAGGATACTTGGCTTATGCAACTGATAAAGAACCTTTTAACGATGTAAGGGTTAGACAAGCGATCAACCATGCAATAAATAAACAAGAAATTGTTGACCATGTATTTAGAGGATATGCTGAAGTTGCTCATGGATACTTGCCTCCAATTTTAGCCGAAGAATATTATACTGATAGTGAAAAAGATGGTTATGATTATGATGTAGAAAAAGCTAAGAGTTTATTAAAAGAAGCCGGATACGATGATGGACTTAAATTTACATTATCAGCCGAAAATGCAAGTAACTACGGAAGAATTGCTGAAGTATTGCAAGCTCAATTAAGGGAAATTGGAATAGAAACAGAAATTCAAATGTTTGAAAGTTCTAGTTACTCAGACATGCTACAAGAAGGAAATCAAGAGTTGTTTTTAAGAATGTATGGTTGGCAAAATTCGGATATTTTAGATTGGTTTCTTAATTCAAAACAAATCCCATTTCCAAACCATTCAAGGTGGCAAAATAAGAAAACTGATGAAATGTTAATGGAAGCAGAAAGAGTCCCTACTTGGGAGGAAAGAGTCGAAAAATATCATGAAATACAAAAATACCTAATAGACCACGCTGTTTGGGCACCAATATATATTCCAAGTAATAGTATTGCTGTGAGAAAGGAAGTAGAAAACTTTAAATATGATCCTATCGCACCTAAGTACCAAGATGGAGTTAAATTAAAAACAAACTAATTTTGTGTAACTTTTTTGATATTATGATGAGATACTGGCTGAATGATACTTGATCATTTATACCAGTTTCTTATTTTTATGCCTGTTTAATCTTGATTTGTTTATATGCTATATAGGTTCTCAGCTTATTTCGAATGGTAAAAAATTATTCGATTATTTATTAACGGACATTTAAAAAACACTCTTTATAATGAGGTAATTAAAATAAAAATAACAAAGGTAGAAATTTTTCAAATCAACCTACCACTTAAAGAATCTTTTATCATTTCCTATCATACGTATGAGTCTATGCCAACTATTGTCATTAAAATACATACGGATGAAGGGATTATTGGTTATGGATAAAGTGTACCAGACGAACATGTAACGGGAGAATCTGTATATAGTGTTATCGCTGCTTTGAAACATAATTTAGTTCCAACTATTCTTGGACAAGACCCAAGAAATATAAAACAGTTACATGAATTAATGTAATGAATCAATCATTAGTTCATAACGGAGCTGCCAAAGCTGCCATTGATATTGCTTGTTAAGATATTTTAGGTAAAGTGAGCAATTTACCAGTCTATACATTATTAGGAGGACGAAAGCCCCTAACACCTTCCATTGGAGACAGGAGTTCCAGCTTCTAATCCTATTTTACTAGCAAAGTCTTCTGTCATGATGCACATATGAGAATTGTTACGGGAACAATGGTTACATTAAAGAAAAAAGAAAATTGCTTAAATGGAACTGTAAGAGTCATTTTTCAACCTGCTGAAGAATTAGGAAACGGTGCAGTAAAAGTAGTCAAGACAGGCATTGTCGATGATTTAGATTATTTATTTGGGGTGCATGTACGTCCCAAAAATGAAATACAGTATCCAGCGTGTGCTGCAGGAATCCAACATGGTGCGTGTGTATTTGTAAAAGGAAAAATTTTAGGCGAAGATCATCACGGTGCACGACCACACGAAGGAATAAATGCGATTGAAGTTGGAAGTTTGATCTTACAACAACTACAACAAATTCATATTTCACCGTATATACCAGCATCAATAAAGATGACAAATTTTCATGCAGGAACAGATTCGTTAAATGTAATACCAGGTGAGGCGTCTTTGTATTAAAATCTGGTTGGATTGGCTATCAGTTATTTAAGAGAAATGAACAGTATTGGATTCAATATGAATGCGAATGAATATTGAATCTCCGCGTACAACTACTAAAATTGATCCAACATACTCTGATTAAAATAAATCGAATATCTTTTTCTAGCATTAATTCAACCAAACTTTTGGAACGTAACATATATTTAAAGGAAAATATCTCCATACCAAAAAGACCAGTTCTATCCAATTAATTAATAGAACTGGTCTTTTTCATATTCAA
>NZ_JAXHDD010000083.1:0-12283 GCF_037072025.1 Pseudogracilibacillus sp. SO30301A
GCGTAATCGCTTACGCACAAAGCTTATGCAATCTGTTTTAGCTTTCAAAATTTGACGAAATAATGGTTAGGTTTTCCCTTTCAATAATCATATATTGTGTTCTTTGACAAAGAAAGCACGGAAGATAACGGCGTGCAATATATAACAAAAAATCAGATACGTTCTACTGATGACGAGCCACCTGATTCATACGCCATGACTTTCGTTAGAAACGAGCGATCATATATGAGTCTAATGCAATCATGGTGGATTGCTGGCGATAACCCTTCAGTATGGATAATGATACTCCCCTACCGTCATGGTTCGAGCGTTCAATCGTCGCAAGCTATGAGTAGGGCTGGAAGAAAAACTTGCAGGGGTGAAATTCCCGTGGAGCTGTACCAACAGCTGTCTGATTTTTTAAGTGAATTAGAGAATTGTTGTTTCTAGTATGTATTCCTCTGTGAATGAAAAGGGAGGTATATATTAATGAAGGAACTGATTACAAAAGATGATTTAATTCAACTTGGGTATCCTAAATATACTTCGATACGAATTATTAGACAAGCCAAACAAATCATGGTACAAAAAGGGTATCCATTTTATAATAATAAACGCTTAGGGCGTGTACCAAAAATGACAGTCGAATCGATTCTAGGATGTGAACTAGAATTGGAGGAAGACAGTCATGGCTAAAACAAAATATGCTGGTGTTTATATTGATAGCTCGGGACAATACTTCTATGGAACGGAGCTAGGAACGGATCGCATTACTGGGAAGCGGCTTCGTAAAAAGGGACGTACCAATCAACAAGGAAAAAAGTTTACTTCTGCTTTACAAGCTTATAAAGAATTGGTACGGGTGAAAAATGAATACCATCAAGCAAAATGGTTATGGGAATTATCACATGACATATGGTCAATTCATGGACACGGTGTACATCCCAGCTTATGAAACAGAGGTGGAAGAAAGTACTTTTTATGTTCGCAAACGAACCTTGGAAAGTATGAGAGATCGCTTTTCAAACATTGAGCTTCGTTCTTTAGCTGTAGAAGATGTCCAACGTTATCGAACATGGTTACTTTCCGATAAAGGAGCTGGATATTCTCAGGCATATGCAAGTTTGGTATTTGGTATGTTTCGTAAAAGTCTGGATATGGCAGTTGATATGCAATATTTAGAAGTGAATGTTTCTAAAAAAGTGAAGGCAATCGCCAAAGGAAAAGCAGTTGTTCCTTATTGGACAAAAACAGAATTTGAGAAGGTTATTTCGGCTATTTATCTGGATGACTTTTATGAACATTTATGTTTTGTGATGTTGTGGACGTATTTCATGACAGGGATACGGGTTAGTGAAGGAACAGCCTTGTGGTGGGACGATGTAGATTTTAAAAACAAACGGCTTCGTGTCCATCATTCATTGTATCTATGAAATAAAAGCAATGAAAAGATTATACAAAAACTGAGGATGGGAAACGGATTATTTCTTTGGATGAGGATACGATACAAGTGTTGAAAGAATGGAAAGAGCGACAATCAAAAATAGGGATTGACGATTTCGTTTTTAGTTATGATGGAACACCGATGATTAAATCGACGCTTGCAAGAATCATTCAACGCTATGCAAAACTTGCAAAGGTTCATCGTATTCAAGCCAAAGGGCTTAGACATTCGCATGCATCTTATCTCATTAATGAATTTAATATCTCTGTTTTGATTTTATCAAAGCGTATGGGTCATTCTAGCCCAGAGATTACGTTAAAGCATTATTCTCATATGTGGTCTGGAGTGGATGAACTGATTGCGGAAGAGATGACAGGTAACATTACTATACGAACCGCAGAAAAATCAGGTGTATCATTTAATGGTAATCAAGCAGTAAAAAAATAAATTCCGCCAGAATCCTCGCCAAAAAGAATTGAAGGTATGAAAAGCGTTGGTATGATAGGCTTCTAACGTCACCTGCAATCTTGGAGTGGGAATAAGACTACAACTTAATTTGAAGAGGGAACGCCTATATATCAGCATTTAACCTAGTCCAATATGGAGAAAATAAGTTAAAAATGATATAGTTCCCTACCAAAATCCCTACCAAGAAGAAATTTTGGTAGGGAATAGGAATACAACTTAATTTGAAAAGAGAATGCCTATTAACAGCATTTATCCTAATTTTAAACAGATAAAAAGGTAAGAAATATTTGATTCCCTACCACCAAAATCCCTACCATCTTATTTTTAGTAGGGATTTTTTTTGAATCTGGATTCGTGTGGAATTAAAATTAATTTAAATGTATGTTAAAATAGGATTAAAAGTTCAATGCAAAATACTTTTTATTGCACAAACGAGAAAGAAATGTGGGAATTGGTTCACAGCAAAGAAAAATATGTGTTTTCTAGAACGCAAATAGGGTCTGACAATAAAGCAATATTTGTAAAAAAAAATATCTCCGAGGAAGTAAATAAATTAAAAAATAATCCTGGTAAAGACATATGGTTATACGGTGGGGCAAGCCTCATCACGACTTTTATTGACTTAGGGTTCGTTGATGAGTTCAGATTATCTGTTCACCCTGTGATATTGGGAGAGGGAAGACCGTTATTTATTGATATAAAACAAAGATTGAATTTAAAATTGATAAATACAAGAATTTTTTCCTCCGGCGTTGTTCAACTAATCTCCCATTCAAACAGAAATTAAATCATTTGGGGATACTGTACTATAAACTTCACTACTACAACAATGTGCTAGAATAGGGCCAGATTGTGAAGTAGTAATATTAGTATTTAAGACTATTCAGGGGGTGGGAAAATGTCGAGGATAAAGCTATTGATTGGTATATTGGTTTTAGTGGGGATTATTTTATCAGGGTGTTCAGGAAATGAAAAAGGTGACTGGGAAACAAGTCCAACCTTTACTAGCGATAATATGACCTTACATGGAGTTCAGGATAAATTCGGGATTGTAAAAGTTAATGGAAAAGGTGATGAACCTGAATTTCCAGTTGATGAAGGCAGACAATATCAGGTTTACTTTTTGCAAAAAGACTTTAATGGTGAAAGTTATAAAATGACCGCAACACATGAGGGTGAGGAAGAAGTCGTAAAACTTTATGAAGCAGATATTGAGGACAAGCAGAGTGGGGCAAAGCTAGGATTTGATAAAGGTGGACTTTGGAAAGTTTCCGTTTCAGTTGATGAAAAGCCGTATACAGATTTTATTATTGAAGTTGAATAACAGAGTAGACTATACCGCAATCGGGCGCGATTGTGAGACAAAAAGGATACATATACTTAATCCATGGATTTTGATCCAATGGATATTTGCAGCCTTTGCAAAGCGTTTAATAGAATGGGAAACAGTGTGTTTTTGATTTGGGATTCCATTATACGATAAAATGAAATTGGTTTTAGATTGTTTCTGTTGTGTATCTTTCCAATCTCGTAATAAGCCTAGTGTATCTGAATCCAAAGCAATCACTCGAATGCTTGCTTTTGTTTTAGGATCTGTAAAACGATAATTTGAAGCATTCTTGTAAAAAAGAGTTTTGGAAATGTTTAGCGTTCCTTCCTCAAAGTTTACATCATCCCATTGTAAGGCAGAGGCTTCACCAATACGCATACCTGTCATGAATAAAAGCCAGATAATGATAAATTGAAAATGCTGAAAGTAATCGCCTAGATAAATCTTAGATATAACAGCCTCAAATTCTTCTTTTGTCCAAAAGTCAATTTCGGCTGTAACTTTTTTAACATTTCCAATTATCTTTGATGGGTTTTCTTTCATTAAACCTAAAACAATCGCTCTATCAAAAGCTAAGGATAATAAACCTTGTATGCCTCGAACGTATTGACTAGAATATTTTTCCGTAGCGTTTAATTGCCATCTTTGCAAAATTAATGGTGTGATATCTGAAAGACTTACGTTATAAAAATAAGCAAAGTGTTTATTTATTGTGTGTTGCCTATTTTCAAAAGTGCTTTCTTTCACTTGGTTCTTATACCAAGGTACAAAAAACTCCTTCGTAAACTTCTCAAAGGTCATACTACTATTAGAGTTAAAAGCACCTTCACTATGATCTACAATCAATTTAGCATAAGCATTTTCAGCATCTGATTTAGTTTTAAATCCACTCATTCTTTTTTGTATTCTTTTTCCTGTGATTGGATCAAATCCTAAACTTACCCTAAATTGATATGTTCCATTGGGGTTTTTCTTCACTTTAATCATCGGTATTCCTTTCTTTGATTAAAGCAGCCTCACTGTAACCACAAGATTTTAATAAATCTATCTGGCTAAGCGTTGTTCCCAATATTTCTTCTACAGCTTCTACAGGTACTCGACCTAATTTTCTCGTATTGTAGAAACCGTATCCTTTCTGCACCATTAACATTTAGCCTCACGGATAATGTCACGGGAGAAAGAGGAACCATAACCTAAAGCTATTAAGTCCTTTCGGGTTATAGTTACTATCATATTGCTCCTTTCTCGGTCGATCCAATACAATATATGTTTATTATACCACGCTTCATGATGTTTTTTAATAGAGCGAATATTGAAAAACAGACAGCTGTTGGTACAGCTCCACGGGAATTTCACCCCTGCAAGTATTTCTTCCAGCCTACTTATAGCTTGCGACGCTCTGAACGCTCGAACCATGACGGTAGGGGAGTATCATTATCCATACTGAAGGGTTATCGCCAGCAATCCACCATGATTGCATTAGACTCATATATGATCGCTCGTTTCTAACGAAAGTCATGGCGTATATGAATCAAGTAGCTCGTCATCAGTAGAATGTATCTGATTTTTTGTTTATACTGCACGAAGTTATCTTTCGTGCTTTCTTTGTCAAAGAACAAACACATTATGAATGAAAGGGAAAACTTGATCATTCTTTTATCAAGTGTTAAAAACTAAAACAGATCGCATAAGCTTCGATTATAAGCAATCATGTGTATCTTTATCCATCTTCCAATACGTATTTCCTTGTTCATCACGGAGCTTACGCATAGACAGGCTTTTCATATATAGCTTCCATAATGAAGAACAATCACTTTCATTTCTTTAGCAATTCATTTCGAAGTAGAGCCACTTGAAAACTTTGCCCTTCTTTTCCTCCATATGGCAAACGCAAAGGTGGTCGATGATTTCCCCTTTCATAACCTTCAACAAATTTTTTTACGAAATGCCAAATAAAATCCTTATTTTCTTACAAAAAATATGTGAAAAATGGATTCTTCTATATGCAAAGCAAGCATGTGAAAAATTTGGGTAGATATTAGAAGGAAAAGTGTTTTTTCATCCCCCGCTATACTTAGTCCCTACACAAAAGGTCGATTTGTTGCATGATTTATAAAAAATTTAATAAAATTTTTTATTTACATCGATTCAGATAGCTGCTGTTCATTTTAATCTTTCACTATTAATACAAGTGGGAATGTATCTTTTGCCAAAAAGGAGTAACGTTTTTTTAAAAAAAACACTAAAAAGCCCGAGTCACTTAAATGTTATTCGAGCCAAAACAAATTCGTTTTCTAAATTGATTCATCCAGCCTTTCAAGGAAGGGAACCAGATTAAAGCTTGGTGGGGTAACTCTGTTGATGTTTCATGATATCCATGGAGCAGCAATATTGGGCGAAGCTTTCACTGCTGCTATTCTTTTTTGGATACAAAAAGTTGGTGCTTTGGTAAGTTAAATCCATATAGTAGATACTACCTGTTTAGTTTGAGTGTTTAATAATATCTAAAAAAATGATTAGCCATATATAGGAGGATTGGGTACAATGAAAAACAAAAAGAGAATGAATTGGATAATTGGGTTAATCTTTTTGATTATGCTGAATATTGGTATTGTTAGCAGATTTGTACAAGCTAAAAATACTTGTGTGAACAACAATGAAAACATTACTGAACAGAATTTTGGTTTATTAGGTTTTAATTGGTCAATATCTTGTGAGAGTTAAAGTCATTTAGCGGTTGTGAAATTGTCATAGAAAGTACTTGAAGTAAAGGGTGCAATACTTTAAGAATTAGGAAGTGAAAACATTGAACTTATATCTTCATGATTATTTAGATGTGTTTAAAAGGAACTTTATGTTGGTTGTTATGGCATTGGTATTATTAGCTGTAACTTTTTTTATATGGGCTGGAGTTCTTTTTTTATAATCGGAAGCTTAGTAGTAGACTTAACTTCTAACTTTGTAATTATTTATGCATTTCACTATCAGGGGGATTTTTTCTTTCCATTTTGTTCCATTTAATTTAAAAGTGCTAAAAATATAGGAAACCTAAAGGGTGATAGTGTAAAGATATCTTTTATGTATTTACAAACAATATAGACAATAGTAAGTTCTTTTATTTTTTGAATTATGTTGTTTTTGATGAATGTTCTTCAAGTATAGGGTGCAATAGTTACACAAGGTGACCCTTGTGAGGTCGCCCTTTTCTTATGATTTTAGTTTTAATTTTATTATCGGAATATTATGTTAGTATTTAGATAGAAGGTTATTAAGCTATCGAGTAGTTAATTAAAGAATGCATAGTTAAACAAATCACGTGAGTGGTTTGATATTACAATAATAATTAAACAAACTCGTTGAACCAGCAACAAAATTTAGGTTTTGGGTCTAATATATCTTTCAAGTAAACTTATTTTTGTTGTGATTCTTTATTTAGAAAGTGAACGATTTTTACTAGTTAGTCGTATTACAAATATATCATTATGGTATGGAGTAGATTTCATGGAGGAAAAGGTATTAATTCGAAAAGCGAAAAAAGGAGATACATTGGCTCTTTCGAAATTGCTACAACAGAATTATTCGTTCCTCTTTAGGTATTTAATGAAAGCTACCCTTAATCCACAAATCTCAGAAGATTTAACACAAGAGACGATGATGAAGTGTATTGAAAAAATCCAACTGTATAATGGTGAATCCAAGTTTTCCTCATGGCTCATAACAATCGCAACGAACCTTTTTATCGATCAACAGCGTAGAAAGAAGCGGGAGAAAAAATGGTTAGAGCAGGAACAAGCGCTCCGAAAAATGAAATGGAATGCAGCCAATAGGAATGAAGAATGGACCGATGTACTTGATGTACTTGCTCAAATTAATGAAGATATACGTATGCCCATCGTGTTAAAGCATTATTACGGATATTCATATCAGGAAATTGGAAAAATGATGGGCATTGCAGAAGGAACAGTAAAATCTCGAGTTTCAAATGGTTTAAAACGTGTAAGAAAGGAGTTGGCTGAACTTGAAGGAGAATGATTCTAAAAATAATAATTCTATGTTGGATGATGGAGATGAATTAACGGTTAAGCAAATAATAGATGGTTTAGAAAAACTAGATCAATGGAATACAGTATCTACTCCAGACTTACAATGGTTTCAACAAAATGTTGAATTAGAGAAAAATAGAATACGAAAAAAACAATGGAAAGACCTCCTCACGTTTATCTCAGTTGCAATATTTATGCTTTCGGTTGTGATTGCTATCGTTTATCATGAGCCAATTTTTTATCTTTATTTTCAGCTTGTGGGTATTATCTTACTGCCCTTAGCTTTTAACAAAACTAGAAAGAAGGTCAGGAATGAAGATCTCAAACAATCTAAGTAGCACACCACTTTGGTTATTGATCGTGATTGCATTCATTCTGATTTGCCAGAGCTCATGGATGTTTTGGGATGCACGGAAGAGGGGACACAATGCTTGGCTATGGGGATTTTTAGGGCTTATTCAATTTCCAACGTATCTTATTATCTATCTTATTTTTGCAAGAAAAATATTTAAAAGAAAGGTCTCGGGAGCAAATTCCTGAGATTTTTTTATTTATTTTTTTCGTGAGTGAACGATTAGACGAACGTAAACGTATTAAGGGTAAATAAACAATTTTTGGGAGGAGAAATATATACACGAAATTTTAAAACTTCTAAAGAAGATTATTTTCAAACTGAAATCGAGGAGGTTACTTATGACTAAACAAAAAAGTATTAAAGGACTATTCATTTATCTCTTGGTTGGAATCATTGCATTATTTCCCTTATACTTACATACACTATCGTCACTAACGACAGATCCAACCAAATTAGAACAAATGAGGGAAATGGGGTTCCCAGGTCCACCTGAAATGTTAGCTTTACTCACCGTAATTCCAACATTTATTTTATTAATCATTGCTCTTGTCATTGGATTTTCACAGCTCATAAAGTTGATTTAAAATCCGTTATCATTCACCCAAATGCTAGCGAAAAGTCAAATTCAGGGTGGATGAAAGGTATTCAACTAGCTATAATAGTGGGTTTGGTTGCAGGAGTCGTCTTAAGAGGATTCGATTATCTTTTACAATCATTCTTGCCAAAGGCTGTAATTGATTTATTACACCCCTATAATGCATTAGAATTTATACTAGCTTTACTCTACGGAGGGATTGTTGAAGAACTACTAATGCGTTTTGGGGTTATGAGTTTGTTAGTTTTTGTTTTATGGAAACTATTTGATCGAAAATCAGCAAAGCCTTCTAACTGGGTATTTATCTTTGCAATATCCGTAGCAGCATTAATATTTGCAATAGGTCACTACGGTCCAACCGCACTTGCAACGGAAATGACACCATTTATTTGGTTCCGAATGATTCTCCTAAATGGTTTACCAGGCTTTTTCTTTGGTTGGCTTTATTGGAAGCACAATCTGGAACTTGCCATGCTTTCACATATGGTTACGCATATTGTTGCGCATTTACTAATGTTGATTTTCTTTTAAACATATCAAAAAGGATGTAACATGATCACCAAAAAAGTTACGTCCTTTTACTAAGAAATTGGATTAGAAGAAACTCACAACACATCCTGAGGTATCTTCAGTTTTTAATAAAAGTTTTAAGACCATAATAAAGGAATTCAAAGCCTTATAATGAAATCGTAATAGGTTTGGACAGAAAAATAAAGAAAACAACGCATTATGGTAACTAATGAGAGTTACTTTTCCTGCTTCAATCTCACTGATGTATTGTCTTGAGATTCCTACGTAAACAGCCAGTCTATTTTGCGACACCCCATATTCCAATCGTTTTTCCTATAATCGTTGATATCAAGAGACTTGATTCATATGGATTATTCCCAACTAAAAAAAGATGTCAACTTTTTCATTTTAGTTGACAACTTTGTGATGTAATTCCAACCGTTGTGCTACTGGTGTTACTGGTGTTAAGGCACTTTTCGGACAGTTTCCTATTGCTTTTCTCCCCCCCCTGTTAGAAATGGGGGTAAGGCGTGGCTGTCGCCACGCAGGCTTCGCCCAGCACAGCGGCTTTCGCTTCGCACGCCGCCGCACTGTGCAGCCTTTACTGGGCTAGTTTAGCAATTTCGTTTAAAAATCATATCCTTTGGAAGCAGTTGTGTTTAAAATTCAGAAATCACACCATAAAATGAATGAAAAAGCCGAAATGATCTTTCATTCCAGCTTTCCGATTTATTAAAATCCGTGGCACAGTCGTGGCACACTTTATATCAATTCATATGTTTTAATTGTTTTTGATATTTCCTTAAATCCCTTCATATCAACGATATTGCACTATACTGTATTGGCGAAGTACTGAGTGGGAATAGATGGTAAAAATTCCTAATTTTAATTTGTGTTGATTTGACGGCATTTTGACTTAATTTAAAGTGTATAAAAATATTAGATTCCCTACCAAAAACCCTACCAAGAAAAAATTTTGGTAGGGAGTATTTTTCGGTAGAAAAGGCAAATAGTATGTACGTGTGATTTTTAGTTTTAATGGCATTATTTTATCTTGATAAATGGCAACAGATTTAACTAAATAGAACAGTATAAGGATAAAATTGAGATTCTTGATTTAATTTTCATATAAGTTAGCTATATCATATATTTTCCGTTTCAATTCTGTTCGGATATGTAAAGGCTCTAAACATTCACATTTATCACCAAAACTTAAAAGGATATTGTAATAATATTCGTTTTCTATAAAAGGGAAAGTAACAATGTAGTACTCATCACCGTCTGGTGAAAAATGTTCATACATACAATAATCAAGTGCTCTATCCATGACAGATTTATGAATACGAAGTTTGATCTTTATTTGTATAGTTGCCAAAATATCAGCAAAATCCAATAGTGGTTTTTGATAATCTCGTGGCGTAAAGAAAATCTTTTCTAATTTTAGATTTGATATACGAGCTAATTTGAACAGACGAAAATCATTTCTTTTATAACAGTATCCTTGAAAATACCAATGATTACCCTTCAATACAATTTGATGGGCTTCAGCTTCTCGTTCAGTTTTATTTCCATGACGGTCTGCATATTCAAATGAAAGTAGCTTGTTTTCTTGTAAAGCTATTTTTATGATTTCTAAATAGGCTTGTACGTTCCTATAACTTATCCACTGACTTAAATCGATATGTATTTGATCTGTTTTTAATTTGATCTCGTCAACTCTATCCACTGGGATAAAACTTTTTACTTTCGCAAGGGCGTTTACCAGTTCGTCACTTTGTATCATATTGCAGAGACTAGAAAGTCCTGTCAAAATAGTAGAAATATCAGTAGTTGAAAAAACTTTTCTATCAATTTTATAGTTTTTCATGATTTCAAAGCCACCTCCTACCCCCGATGTTGAGTAAATTGGAATACCTGCCATGTTAATGGCATCTATATCACGGTAGATTGTACGAGTTGAAACTTCAAACATATTTGCTAACTCCTGTGCGCCTATTCGTTCTTTATCGAGTAGTATCATAATAATGCTAACAAGCCTGCTAACTTTCATCTGTTAACCGCCTTTCAAAAAAATTTCTTCATTTCTAGATTGTTGCCATATTGTTGTCAACAATAGATAAGTATAATAATAATAAAACAATCAATCTATTACAATCAAATGGAGGAAAATTATGAAAACAATCTATATTTATGTACTTGATACTTTAGCTGACTGGGAACTAGGACATGTTACTTCGGAGCTGAATTCTAGGAGATTTTTCAAAGAAGACGCGAATCAAATATCGATTAAAACAGTCAGTTACTCCAAACAATCAATCAGTACAATGGGCGGAATGACAATAGTTCCTGACTACTTAATTGATGACATTATTGTAAGTGAAACAAGCATGCTATTATTACCAGGTGCAGATACATGGAATGATCCAAAGCATGAAGCTATTCTCGTAAAAGCAAGCGAGTTGCTCTCTGTAGGTGCTACAGTATGTGCAATCTGTGGAGCTACCGCAGCACTTGCTAATTTTGGGATACTAGATAATCGTCCGCATACTAGCAATGGTCCGGGATTCCTTGAAATGGTCTGTTCTGATTATAAAGGACAAGATTTTTATATAGACCAACCATCTATTTCATCTAATAACCTTATTACTGCTGGTTCCACTGAAGCTTTGCTATGGACGAAACAAATCATTGAGTGCTTAGATGTTTTTAAGTCAAACACATTAGAATCTTGGTATAACTATTTTAATACTGGCGATTCTAAATATTTCTTTGAACTTATGCAAACTCTACCATCTAACAATAAAAATTAAACTATTTTTATGTCCAGTAAATTAATTAATGAGTTTAATGAGTATCACGCAGATTAGAGCATAACTCACTAGAAATAACTATAAACATTATGCGCACTTATGGAGTAGAAATGATGAACCACTTGCAGAAAAAATGAAAGGGAATATTAAACTTAATTTTTCTAAGGAGACTTATATTGATTTCAATGGAAATCAAGACATTAGAATGGAATTGGTTCCTTACCAAAAACCCTGCCATAAGGGAAAAGAATCTAGCAGAAAGCAGTGATACCAAGGCTTCTAAGTAGTTTATCTACAGTTGAGTGGGAATAATTCACTAAGGGCATTTGAAGTGAAAACGTTGATTTGACTGCATTTCGATGGTACGTAAAATGGATAAAATAATCAAAAATGAATAGGTTCTCCGCCAAAATTCCGCCAGAGGAAACGGAGAAAAATGAGGGATATTGTGTAAAAGCAGTATCTCTTTTTTGTCCCTATTGATCTCAAATCGCTATTTATCAGGGTTTCTTCGCACATCATTATTAGCAAGTGAGATAAAGTATTTAAAATTTGGTTTATACATCTAAGGGTTCTTGAATTATTATTTCCGCCAAAGGTTGTAGGGAAATTAGATAGAAGAGAAAAAAATTACGTATACTAATTGAATTAACCCTAGAAAATGACAGTAAGTGATCAAGTAATACAATTTTTAGAGATGGAAAAGGAGTATTTAAGTGGTGAATGGGGATTTGCCAAAATATTAATAT
>NZ_JAXHDD010000084.1:0-12120 GCF_037072025.1 Pseudogracilibacillus sp. SO30301A
TATCATATAAATTATTTTAATTTGGGGGATATAAAATTGAATAAAAACTTTTCCTTACTGATCACAGGACAGTCATTTACAAGTATTGGCGATGTCCTTTATATAGTAGGTATTATCAGTACAATATTCGGTCTAACGGATCTGCGACTGCAGCTTCTTTTGTTCCATTTACCATTACGTCTTCAATGTTTGTATCTAGTCTTTTGACACCTTTATTGATCGGAAAAGTAAACTTAAAGTGGTTATTAGCCGGTTCGCAAGTAGGAAAAACAATGGTTATCGCTGGACTGGGATTGTTATTACCTGAAATATCGGAAGCAAACTATTATTTAATCTTTATTATTATCTCAGGCATTGCGTTTCTTGAAGGACGTGCTAATCCAATTAAACAAACATTGATACCACAATATGTAGAACCGAATAACCTAATACGAGCGAATGGGATAGCTGAAACACTATCTCAATTCATACAAACGGTTATGTGGTTTATAAGCAGTTTAGCCCTTGTTATGATGGATACACAACAGATTGTTTGGTTAGTTTTTTCCTTGTTTGTTGTATCAAGCATTTTATTATGTTTGCTGGAAAGTGTTGAACAACAGGAAATAGAGCAAGAAAGTAAACTAGACCAAATTAAAAAGGGTTGGTTCAAATTATTCTATGTTCCAGTGTTACGAAAAATAGCTATAATGGAGATACTGGAAACAATTGCGGAAACAGTTTGGATTGCGGCAATTCTTTACGTTTTTGTCAGTGAAGCATTACACGTAGGCAAAGAATGGTGGGGTTTTATTAATGGCTCCCTATTTCTAGGATTAATCATCGGGAGCATCTACTGTATAAAAAACGCCACTGCATTAGAATCGAAATTGGGTAAAGTGATTTTTATTGGCTCTTTGTTTAGCTGTTTGATAACAATCTGGTTCGGTGTAAACAGTAGCCCAATTATTGCTATATTACTGTCACTTGGTATGGGGGTATTTGGTCAAATAAAGGGTATTCCTCAACAAACAGTTATCCAAACTAGCGTCCCAAAGACAAAGCTATCCACTATCTACACGTCTTTAGGGGCTGTTTCTACAGGAATATTCGGAGTATCATCCCTTGGTATGGGACTATTTGCAGATTTACTTGGAGTTAGAAGTGTTTTTCTTATTTCAGGATTGATGCTTGCTATTGTTGCTTTGCATGTGTATCGGAATAATCATTTATTTGTTCGAAACATAATGGAATAAAATTTAATAATGTGGATTTGGGGTTTTCCGCAAATTCACATTACAATTTTTTACGAATTGAATATTTGCCACAAACAGGCGCGAGTGTTTAGCAAGCAATCTACAAACAGGCACAATTCTTTAATTAAGGTTGTGTCTATTTCCGTTTCAGAGCTTTTAGCATTATATAACTATACATTTCGATTGTTGAATAAAGCCTATGGTTCTTGATTACAGTCAAATTAATTCATAATATGGAGCGTAAAACATGTTGTTGGAAGCGTTGGGAAAATACCAGTCGGATTAAAAAATTGAGGGCTATTCCTCTCTCACTTTGAAGATAAAGAGTGAAACAACAAGGATATACGCATATCTTAGTGGAAAATTAAGACATGACTTTTATAGTAAATACTTTTAAAGTTTGCTAATTAAAATCAAGTGAAGATGGTCGAAAAAAGCTTGAATTGTGATATAATAACTGTAATTAAATTGAAGTGAAGTATAGTGGGCGCATTAAATAAGAATGTGAAAAAGGAACTTGCAAATGCATTAGATGATAAAAATGAAACAATGTTTGTGATTGATGGGAAATTGTTCTCCTTGGAGGTACACGATACAGATTCTATGAATGAAGAATTCGATAATTTGGCACAGGAAATTGAAGCATACCCAGAATTAAAAGAATCGCTTCAACGTTTTCTTGATAATCCAGAGATGGAACGTTATACCGCAAAGGAATTAAAGGAGTTCAGGTATGGACAAAGAAAATAACCAGATTTTTTCGGTTTATTTCACAGAGGAATTTAACAAGTGTTTAGATCAAATTCAAGATTTCTTTGCGGAGCAAGGAGAAGATGTACTTGAATGGTGGTTTTCCAAAGAAGATAACATGATTGATGAAATTAATCGTCTGTTATCTTCTTTTCCATATGCGGGAAAAGGTTGAAGAAGGATCCTTCAAAGGTTTCCGTTGTCTTACATACGGAAAAAGCCGGCATCGTATGTTAAGTTATCTTCTTTTCTAATATAGTTTATGAAAATGATGAAACAATTGACATCATTAACATTCTACCATTACGTTCTAAACGTAAGCGAATAAGGTAGATCGACCAGATGGTAGAGTAACCACGGTTATGGGATGAACCAAAGACAAGAAGGATATTGTGAGAGAGCGTACCTTGGGCGGTGAAATTGGGAATAAATGTTTAACAATGAACCAAATGGGGTGTAAAATTTGAAAAATGAATTAATAATGAAAATGGATATGTCCTTTTCTTTAAATTTTTTGATTTACATACAAAACATTTTTTTCAACCAAAATCAAAAGGATTTACGGTTTCCTTATTTATCAACAAGAATAGAATTTAATGAAGATTTTAAATTAAACTATAAGGAACTTTGGAATGAGATTTCACAAGGAATATCCAACAATAATAAAAATGACCTGAAAATATTTTATGAGGAAAAGGATCTATTTTATCAAAGATTGTTTGTGGTTGATGCTGATAATTTGAAGAATTTTAATGAAATTTGTAAAACATTCAAAGTGTGGTGGGATAGTCCAGCAGGTCATTTTTCAATAGAAAGATCCGTTGATGAAATTGGTTATAGGTTATATTGGGATTTGGCAAACCTGCTAGCACAAAAAGGTATAGAACCGCAAAAGGAATTGAATATCAGCTTAATTTATGACAGGTGTCTTTTAGGACAATTTGAAGTATTTCAAAACTTCATTATTCTCCCAATAAGATCTTTTCTAACCAAAAAGGAAGGAGAAATAGTTTATAGATTACAAAAACTTTTCTATTGAAGGTAAAGGTAGGGCCACAACAAGTTTTATATATTTAATTAATAATGTTATGGCCCATTAAAAGTTTAAAGATAAAAATCTTGACCCGAATTATTTACCCATAACTCCATAGCTTGACACATACGAGGTATCGCAGTTCGGAACAACTACGGTAGTTGTACCATTAGTATCTGTGGCAACACCATTTAATATTGCTGTATAAACCTTGGCACCTGAAAAAGGTGCAGCTACCGAGCCTGTTGCAGCATTACCCGCGGTTCCTAACCCACTAACTGGTATAGTCCTTACCAATCTAGATCCGTCATAAACCTCAATATCCCCTATAAAAGAAAATGCTGAACTAAAACTTGGTTTTGCATACCACCATAGGGAACTACTGACCCCATGTATTCAATTTTTGCAATACCTCCGTTACCATAACACGTTTTTTGGGGTTCCGCCTTATAATTTAAACTAGTATTTTCCTGTGCACTTACAGGGTTGAAACTAAAAATGATAAACATTAAAGAAAACAAAGAGACAAAGTAACCGCTTTCTTCACGGTATAACACCTCCCCTCACAAAGAATTACAAAATTATTAAACATTTTACTCATACTGCCTACTCGGCGTATTCAACATACGTAGAAAAAGATAAAACTTTTTTATAAAAATTACATAGTATTTCTCAAAGAATGAATCCGTTTTGATCAATCTTTTTTTAAAACGGATTCTTTTGTTTAACGTAAATTATGGGTCGGTGGGATATTTTTGATCAAACCTAATTCCAAATCAACAAAACAAAGGGTTTTTTACTATATTCCGAATAACAAGTAATAGACCAAACCCTATCAAGTGGAGCTTGGCGTACTTAGGAAAAGTAATGCCTCATGACCAGCAAGCACAGGAGGGATTACTTTTTGATTTTATCGGACATGATAAACTCGGATTACATGCCGAATGAAACCATCAGCATTAAAACGCTTATTATATCATAGGCGCCACCTCCCTTCTCGGAAATTCCAAAGAAGGTAAAAAGGTGCGCTACCCTATGTGAAACTAGTCTATTAAATTTTGTAAACATGCCGTATTCATTTTGCAGGGAAGTTCTTTTAAATAAACTGGAAATAATATCAGTTTAGATAATCGACGTTACTTCTTAATAATTATAATTGCTTCAAATGAGCGTAATAACGGAATATTTTCTTTCTCTCTTTTATACCAAAAATCACGAAATAAAGATTCAACTAACAATTGTGGGACAGGAAGGAAAAGGATACACATACTAGTTATGTGCTATCCTCTTTTATTTGTTTTTTAAAAGAGTTCAGGGAATGAATTCTAAACTTTTTTCCACACTATTTTCCAATAACCTTATTTTTATACTTTCTGTCTGAAGCGTAAGCAACTCATATTCTTCTATTTCAAATATTGTTTTATGAATAATTATGATAAACTATTGGTATAGAAAAAATAATTGAAAGTAGGTCAGTGAGTGGATTATATTATTTTTATTATTATTGCATATTTATTAGGTTCCATTCCATTTGCACTCATCATAGGGAAAATCGGATATAAAATCGATATCCGAGAACATGGAAGCGGAAACTTAGGAGCAACGAACGCTTTTCGTGTACTTGGAACAAAAGCTGGAATTTTTGTTACCTTGGCGGATATATTAAAAGGGACGCTTGCTACACTGATTCCATTGTTTGCAAGTTTCTTCTTTGATATTGAAGTTTCGAGATTAATTATTGGAGTATTTGCAGTTTTAGGACATACATACCCAGTTTTTGCTAAATTCAAAGGTGGGAAAGCCGTAGCTACTTCAGGTGGCATCATACTTGGTATTAATCCGCTACTTTTTATTGCAATGGTACTAACTTTTATTCTTTCTCTCTATCTATCAAAATATGTATCATTAGCCTCAATGATAACAGGAATTGTTTCTACAATTATTTCGTTGTTTTTAAACGATTGGCTGCTCTTTGCAATGATACTTAGTTTAACTATCTTTGTATTTTTTCGACATAAAGAAAATATTAGACGGATTAAAAATAAAACTGAACCCAAGATAACTTGGATGTAGGCTTTATTATTGAATCATCCAATTAAAGTATCGTATACTTTATTTAGTCGGATATAGCAATGAAAAAGAGGGAAAAACAAAGAAGGAATAGGTATGAAACATATATTTATTTTAATTGTAAAGTTCTATAGAAAAGTGATTAGTCCCATTAAACCACCTACATGTCGATTTTATCCAACATGTTCTGCATATAGTTTAGAGAGCTATAAACGTTTTGGAGCGATTAAGGGAACGATATTAACGGTAAAACGAATTAGTAAATGTCATCCTTTTCACCCTGGAGGCGTTGATTTAGTTCCTGAAATTAATAAAGAAAAATCTACAAAACCTTCTTAAATTTACTTTCTTAGAAATATTAGCTGCTTAAGGTTAGGAGGATTAGATTGGATATAAAAATTTCAAACGAAGCCGTTGAATGGTTTAGAGAAGAATATGAAATTGATGATAAAGCTTCATTACGTTTTTTTGTTAGGTACGGTGGAATGGGAGGAAATGTACCAGGATTTTCTCTAGGTGTTAATAGAGAAGAGCCTGATGTTATTCATACCTCTACGACAGCTGGAAACATTTTATTTTTTGTTGAAGAATCAGATGTTTGGTATTTTGAAGGAAAAAATTTAATTATAACTTTAGATGAAAAGATAGGAGAACCACAATTTTCTTATCAATAAGAAATTGTGGTTTTTCTTTTGTTACTTAGGAAATTATAAAATTCTATATCTGTAGATAGGTTTCTTTGCAGGAATAGCTGCGTGCAGCTCCAGCACCTTTGTTCCCTTAAAGATCGAATCGATTTAGATGATCTTGTAGACCTTCTTTCAATAAGATTTCCTTTTGCTTTTTTCCAAAGAGATCATAGTGAGGATATGAATCTCGATAGTGAATCCACTCTTTTTTTAATCCATACTTACTTCCCCACTGTGCTAATCTACTTATACAACCACAGCCTACTTTCGTAACTGTAACACTTTCTGGAAACCTATCATCCATCCAGTAGTGAGTTAAAAAGGCAATTTCTCCTTGAGAAATTTTAGATTTCCATAATAATAATTCTTCTCTGTTTATCCCAAAAGCCATTATTATTGTCCCTCATTTATTAAGGACGTATATATACCATGCCAATCAGGATGATGTTTTCGTAACAATACTGGTTTAAAACTGTCCTTACTTACTACAACATGTACAGTTGTTCCTGTAACTAATAACTGATCATGCTCATTCTTTACCGAGTAACCATAGGTAGTTCGTACCCCATCATAATCGTCAAGCCAAGTATTAATCGTAACCGTCTCTCCATAACGTGCAGGTTTCTTATAGGATAGTTGAGCATCAATTACGGGGGATACAACATTACCGGATTCCATTTCTGCGTAATTTAAACCGATTTGTTTAATAAAATTTGTACGTCCAATTTCGAACCATACTAAGTAATTTGAATGGTGTACAACACCCATTTGATCTGTTTCTTTATATCTTACCTCAACTTCCGTATAATTAATTACCATAATAATTCCTCCAATACTTCATCCAACTAATATTTTACCATAAGAAAAAAAGTCTCCAAATTATTTTGGAAACTTTTTAATAAAGTTCTTACTTTCTAATCATTCTGATGTCTGTGTTCATCTTTTATTTCATCTCGAAAACCTTCAATTGCTTCTTCACGACGTTCGTTTTTTCGTCTTATTTGCTTTTTCTCCTGTTCAGGTGCCCATTCCATTTGCTCTTCTGCTTCTCGATAATTCTCAATTGTATCATGTACCATATCTTGTAATTTTTCTACGTTATCACTACGATCATCTGGCTTTGCTCTATTTTGATGTCTGTCCACTGTTAAAATTCACTCCTATATTTTTTATTAAGTATTATTTATCATCCCAATATAGCGTTTATTTATGCATAAAAAAATCATCACATAATGAATCTCATTATGTGATGATTTAACTTTGTTGTTACTGTGCCAATCTTTGACGCAATACCATTTGTAAAATACCACCGTGACGGTAGTAGTCCATTTCAATTTCACTGTCAAATCTAACAACAACATTAAATTTAGTTTCTTTGCCTTCTTCATCTGTTGCAACTACTTCAACTGTGTCATTTGGTTTAACATTTTCGTCAATCTTAATGTTTAGTGCTTCTTTACCTGTTAAACCTAATTTTTCAGCGCTTTCGCCTTTTTCAAATACTAGTGGAAGAACGCCCATCATTACTAGGTTAGAACGGTGAATTCTTTCATAACTTTCAGCAATAACAGCTTTAACGCATAACAGGTTTGATCCTTTCGCTGCCCAGTCACGAGATGATCCCATTCCGTAATCTTTTCCTCCGAGAATGACTAAGCCAGTATTATCTTCTTTATATTTCATAGCTGCATCATAAATAGGCATGATTTCTCCTGTCGGCCAGTAAGTAGTATATCCACCTTCAGTGCCTGGAGCAATTTTGTTACGAATACGAATATTTGCGAAAGTTCCACGCATCATAACTTCATGGTTACCTCGACGAGATCCATACGAGTTAAAGTAACGCGGTGTGACACCTTTCTCTTGTAAATATTTCCCTGCCGGCATATCTTTTGCAATCGCTCCTGCAGGTGAAATATGGTCTGTAGTAATAGAATCACCAAAATACCCCAATACACGTAAGTTATTTAACGCTTCAATTGACCCTGCTTCTTTCGATAGCCCTTCAAAGAAAGGAGGATTTTGGATGTAAGTTGACTCATCTGACCATTCGTATAATGGTTCATCAGTTGTGTTAATTTGATTCCATTTTTCATTCGATTCGAATAAATTATCGTATTCGGAGCGGAAAATCTCAGGGTTAACAACTTTGTTTACTTCAGCTTTAATATCAGCCATTGATGGCCAAATATCTTTTAAGTAAACGTCGTTTCCGTCTTTATCTTTTCCAATTGGATCATTATTTAAATCCGTATCCACAGTTCCTGCTAGCGCATATGCAACTACAAGAGGTGGAGATGCTAGATAGTTAGCTTTTGTTAATGGATGAATTCTTCCTTCAAAGTTACGGTTACCTGATAGTACAGATGCAACAGTTAAGTCAGTATCCATAATTGCTTTCTCAATTTCTTCACGTAATGGACCAGAGTTTCCAATACATGTTGTACATCCGTATCCAACAGTATTAAATCCTAGTTGATCTAGATAACTAGACAGTCCAGAATCATCAAGATAACGTGTAACAACAGTAGAACCAGGTGCTAGTGAAGTTTTAACATATGCCGGCACTTTTAGTCCTTTTTCAACAGCATTTTTCGCAAGTAGTCCTGCACCTAACATAACATAAGGGTTAGATGTGTTTGTACATGATGTAATAGCCGCGATTGCCACTGCACCTGTTTTCATAACAGATTTTTCACCATTCGGATGGTTTACTACTGCTTCTTTGTCAAATTCAGATTTATCTAAACCAAATCCTTGGTTTCCTGCAGGTGCAGTGATCGCTTTTCTGAATTCTTTCTGCATATCAGTTAAAGCAATTCTATCTTGTGGACGCTTAGGACCAGCAAGGTTTGGTACTAACTTAGTTAAGTCGATTTCAACCGTTTCAGTATATTCAGGGTCACCATCTTCAGGTGAATACCATAAATTATTTTCTTTACAATATTTTTCAACTAAAGCGATTTTTTCTTCACTACGTCCAGTTAAACGTAAGTAATTTAATGATTCTTCATCAATTGGGAAGAAACCACAAGTTGCACCGTACTCAGGAGCCATGTTCGAAATTGTTGCACGATCTGCAAGTGGCATATCTTTTAATCCTGGCCCATAATATTCAACAAATTTTCCAACGACGTTTTTCTTACGTAATGTTTCTGTTACTGTAAGTGCTAAATCCGTTGCTGTAGTGCCTTCTGGGAAACTACCAGTAAATTTCACACCAATAACTTCTGGTGAAGGGAAATAGGAAGGTTGACCAAGCATACCAGCTTCAGCCTCAATCCCACCAACTCCCCAACCAAGGACACCTAAACCGTTAACCATTGGCGTATGGGAGTCTGTACCTACTAATGTATCAGGAAATGAATCATAGCTTCCTTCTTCATTTTCATTTGCATGAACCACATCAGCTAAATATTCCAAGTTAACTTGGTGTACGATTCCAGTAGCTGGTGGTACAGCACGATAGTTTTTGAATGCTTTTTGAGCCCAATGTAAAAACTCATAACGTTCAGCATTTCTTTCGAATTCTAATTCCATATTTGCTTGTAATGCATTATGAGTACCATATTTATCAACTTGTACAGAGTGGTCAATAACTAAATCAACTGGTACTTCAGGGTTAATTTTATCTGGGTCTCCTCCCATATCAACCATTGCTTTACGTAATGAAGCTAAATCAACAACTGCAGGCACTCCTGTGAAGTCTTGTAAAATTACACGAGATGGTTTAAAAGGAACGTCCGTATTTGCTCCTTCTTTTGTTCCCCAATTTGCTAGTCCCTTTACGTGTTCATCCTTAATTACTTTTCCATCATATTGACGAATGACAGACTCTAAAAGAACACGGATTGAAAATGGCAGGCGATCAACTTTTCCAAGACCGGCATCTTCAATAGCTTTTAAATCATAGTAATTATACGTTTTTCCATTTAGTTCAAAGTTCTTTTTTGTACGAAATGCTTCTTGCTCTCTCATAAACTATTATGCCCCTTTCATTCACTCAATAAAGATTACTGCTTTTTTTTCGAACATAAGCAGCAATAAATAAGGCATGTAAATGCATACCCTTTTCATTAATAGTTTATATGAAACAAGAAGATAAAACAAATGTTTAGAAAGGTAATCTATATACAATTATCTTATCCAACGTGATAAAAATTAGTTATAAGAAAAACCCTTTTCAAAAAGAAAAAGTTATTGTCCATAATAAGCTGGTAATAAAACTGTAAATGTTGTACCTTTATCTTTTTCAGAACATACCTTTAGAGTTCCTTGATGAATATCAAGAATATGCTCTGAAATGACTAACCCTAATCCGGTACCTTCTTCTTTCGTTGTAAAAAAAGGATTTTGCAGTTCTTGTAATAATTCTTCAGGAACTCCCTGCCCCTCATCTTTTATAGAGATTTCAATAAAGTCATCTACCAACCGACTTGTAATAAAAATGGTGCCAGAATTTTTCATTGCTTCCGCGCCATTTTTAATTAAATTAATAAGCACCTGTTTTATTTGAGAAGCATTACAATGCGTCATTAAACTGTTATCTAGGTCAATAATGAAATCAACATTTTTCATATCTGTTTGATTATCCATTAAAAATAGAACATCATCTATCATTTGATGGACATATTCTATCTTCTTTTGGCTTTTAAATGGTTTTGCCATATGAAGCAATTCAGAAGTGATCTTTTCTAATTTTTCGATTTCACCAATCATTACTTTATAATATTCTTCTTTTTGTTGAACTCCTGCCTGTACCAGTTGTAAAAAGCCTTTTAGTGAAGTAAGCGGATTCCGAATTTCATGTACCAATCCTGCTGAAAGTTGTCCAGCAAGAACTAATTTTTCCGAATCAAGTAATACTTGTTTCAATTCATTTAAGTATGTCGTATCTCTTAATTGACATATAATAAGCTCTTCATCTTCAATGATTATTCTATCAATAATTGCATTAAAAGAATATGTCTCTCCATTTTTTGAAGAAATGGTGATGTTCGGAATTTTTAATTTAGTACTGTCTGACCTAAAATGTTTATTGATCCGTTCCACTTGCTCCTTTGGTAAGAGGGCAGTCCAATCTTTCCCCAATATGTTTTCTACAGTTATTTGAAAAAAATCTTCAAACAATTGGGATACATAAACTACTTCATTTTCATTGTTCCAAATAACGATGATCGAATCCTTATCATTGTTATAGTACCAATTCATTACCTCTGTTGGAAATGTAGTAGTATATGTCGATTGATCATATACATCTGAATTACTTATCATTTTATAACATCTCCTTAATAATAACCTTAAAAATTTTGCTTAATTCTATTTCTATGTTCAGAAACTTGTATGTATGACTTTTAATGTCTATAATTGTAATTATATTGGAGAGATTAGTATTATTCGATAAATAATTGCCTTAAAACTTAAAAATTTCAACAATAATTTAACCTGATATTTTAATCTTACTATACACATTGAGAAAATGAAATAGTATTTGTAATATTCGATACATTTTTTAACAATTATTAAATAAAAGGATGAAAAGTATGAGTGTCTTTATGGAATATTTTATTGTTTTTTGGGGATTTCTCTTAATCTTTTTATTGGGTATTGGTGGCTTCTTTATGTTCCGAAAATTTTTGAAACAATTGCCTAAAGAAGATGGAAAATCAGATATGGATTGGCAACATTATTATATAGAAAAAACGAAGCATATGTGGAATGATGAAGAAATTGCATTTTTAAATGAACTTGTCTCCCCTGTACCAGAATTATTTAGAGATGTTGCCAAGCAAACAATCGCAGGAAAAATAGGTGAACTTGCCTTAGCTAAAAACAAAGATAAAATTACAAGAGAACTATTGATAGAAGGATACATAATTGGAACCCCTAAGAGAGACCACCGTTTTTTAAGAAAAAAACTCCGTGAAAAAAATATCGATGTTTCACAATACGAACACTTATTTTCTCTTTCTCAAAAAGATTATCGGGATAATTGGGAAGCAAGGTATAAGAAAAACATACGCTAATGCTGATTACACGTGGGGATGGAAAAGAATAATGGAATGACAGCTTTAAGCGACAAAGCAGAAACTGACCAAGAAGTAAAATTCTTGGTCAGTCTATTTTTATATAAATATTATATATTTATCGGGATTTATAATTTAAAAGGTAATTATTTTTTATGTTTTATGTTGATATAAATGACCATTTACATCATCGAATCCTAATCTATATGCTTGCACAACATAATCCATGATTCTAGGATTCCATCTCATGATTATTATGAGCTCTTATTTGAGCTTTACACGCTCATTTATCCATTCGTGCACTTCTCATGATAAAG
>NZ_JAXHDD010000085.1:0-11369 GCF_037072025.1 Pseudogracilibacillus sp. SO30301A
TACCCTAAACGGTCACGATTAACATCGAAACATGCCCGTTTTCCATGACTCTTACCCTAAACGGTCACGATTAACATCGAAACATGCCCGTTTTCCATGACCCCCACCCAAAACGGTCACGATTATTATCGAAACATGCCCTTCTTGCAGATTGACTCGACCTATTAGATCTGGACTCTACATGTTGTTCATCGACTCACATTCCGGAGCGGAGGTAGAGTCACTTTTCCCCAACGGTGATAAATCGTTACGTCACAGTTTACTTCTACTGTAAAGTTAAGAGTGGCTGAAGTTAGCTAAAATAAAAAAATCCCGTTCCCACATTCAATTAAGAATAAAGGGACGAGATTTACCCGTGTTGCCACCCTACTTAATGCATAAATTTATGCATTCGCTTTATATCAGTTAACGCCTGTTTACGTCTATAATTACTATTATTTCAATATAGCTCCTCAGGAATGTCTTTCATTAGGCAAGAATGTGAAAATAGTTTCAGCCTAGCTATTTTCTCTCTATTCATTTTGGTACTAATTACTTTTTCCTTCAAAGGATTTAACGATTACATTTTATAGTCGATATAATCATAAGAATTTTTCAAATGAATGTCAAGCTTAAGCAAGTTCAACAATTTTACCATCTTTAGTTTCTAAAATAATTGTTACTGGACCATCATTTACAAGTTCTACTTCCATCATTGCCCCAAAAGTACCCGTTTCTACATTAATATTTTCTTTTCGTAGTTGATCATTAAATAATTCATATAACGTTTCTGCATATTTAGGTTTGGCAGCATTTATAAAACTAGGGCGTCTTCCTTTTCTGACATCTGCATAAAGTGTGAATTGAGAAATCGATAAAATCTTCCCTTGTATATCTACTAATGAATTGTTTAATTTATTTTCTTCGTCTTCAAATATACGTAAATGAATAAGTTTTTGCACTAATGCATTAATATCTGCTTCTGTATCTTCATGAGTGATGCCAAGTAATACTACCAGACCGTTTTTAATATCACCTATTACTTCATTTTCCACTTTCACATTTGCATGTTTTACACGTTGAATAACTGCTCTCAAATCTGCTACTCCTTTTTTTAGACTAATGTACCGTACGAGTTACTGCATAAATATCTTTTACTTGTTTAATTCTTTCGACAACATGTTGTAGGTGATCGGTATTTTTAATTAACACCGTTAAATGAATATGAGCAATTTTATTACGATCCGCACGGCCACTGACTGAAGAAATATGTGTATTTGTCTCATTAATAACTTGAAGTACCTCATTTAGCAGTCCATGACGATCATAACCGGATATTTCAAGATCCAAATGATATTCTTTCATACTATACTTCATATCTTTCCATTTAACATCTAGAAAACGTTCTTTTGCTTCATCAGATTGAATGTTCGGACAATCTCTCCGGTGTACAGAAACACCACGTCCTTTTGTAATATAGCCAACGATATCGTCATTTGGAACCGGATTACAGCATCGGGATAGTCTAACTAATACATTATCCACCCCTTCAACGATAACTCCTAAATCTGTTTTACTAAGTGAACTAGATTTATCTTGTACACTTTGCTGAACATCTTCAATTTTTTCTTCTAATTTTTGTTCGCTTTCTTTTTCTTTACGTAATTGATTCGTAAGTCTAGTTACAATAAGAGCAGCAGTAATTCCTTGATACCCAACCGCTGCATACAAGTCGTCTTCATTTACAAAATTAAACTTACTACAGACTTTTTTAATATTTTCAGGTGTTAGAACCTCTTTTGGAGTAAAACCAAGTTCTTTTATCCCTTTTTCGATTTCCGCTTTCCCTTTTTCAATGTTCTCTTCTTTACGCTGTTTCTTGAAGAATTGCTTTATTTTATTTTTCGCTTGAGAAGATTGGGTGATTTTTAACCAATCTTGAGAAGGTCCATAGGAATGCCTAGATGTAATAATTTCTACAATATCGCCATTTTTCAACTGATAATCTAACGGTTCCATTTTTCCATTTACTCGTGCACCTACTGTTTTATTGCCTATTTCAGTATGAATGCGATAAGCAAAATCAAGTGGAATTGAACCTGATGGTAATTCAATTACATCTCCTTTTGGTGTAAATACATAAACCATATCGGAAAATAAATCAATTTTTAATGATTCAACAAATTCCTCCGCATCATGCGTGTCATTTTGCCAATCTAATATTTCTCTGAACCAGGTGAGTTTACCCAGAAATGATTTTTCATTAGGCTTAATTTCCTTGCCTTCTTTATATGCCCAATGAGCTGCAATCCCGTACTCGGCAATTTTATGCATATCTTTTGTTCGAATCTGCACTTCGAGTGGATCTCCCTTAGGACCAATCACAGTTGTGTGAAGGGATTGATACAGATTTGCTTTCGGCATTGCTATATAATCTTTAAATCTACCGGGCATTGGTTTCCAATACGTATGGATGATACCTAAAACAGCGTAACAGTCTTTAATGCTTTCTACAATAACCCGAACAGCCAGCAAATCATAAATTTCATTAAATTCAACATTTTGCGTTTTCATTTTTCGGTACGTACTGTAAATATGTTTAGGACGACCGGAAATCTCGGCTTCAATTCTAACCTTGGCCAATTCTTCTGCGATATCATTCATTACTTCGTCAATATATGATTCTCGTTCATCTCGCTTCTGTTTCATTAACTGAACGATACGATAATACTGTTGTGGATTTAAATAACGAAGTGCCGTGTCTTCTAATTCCCATTTGATTGTAGACATACCTAGTCGATGGGCTAACGGTGCAAAGATTTCGAGTGTTTCATTTGCTATTCTACGTTGTTTATTTGCCGGTAAATGTTTTAATGTCCGCATATTATGCAGTCTGTCAGCAAGTTTAATCAAAATAACACGAATATCCTTCGCCATCGCGACAAACATTTTTCGGTGATTTTCCGCTTGTAATGCTTCTTTTGATTTATATTTTATTTTTCCTAATTTTGTAACCCCATCAACTAGCATGGCAACTTCGGAATTAAATGCTGCTTCGATTTCCTCTAAACTTGTTTCCGTATCTTCCACAACATCGTGTAATAATCCACTGGCAATTGTTTCATGATCCATTTCTAAGTCAACTAAAATTCCAGCAACTTGAATGGGGTGGATAATATAAGCTTCCCCAGATTTACGGTATTGATCAATATGTGCTAATTTAGCAAATTCATAGGCTCGATAAATAAAGTCCACTTCTTCTTGGGTTAAATAGCTTTTAGCCTTTTCAATAATGTCTTCAATCGTTCTATTTTTATCCTTAGACACGTTATCACCTTAATTTTAGAAACTAGGCTTATCAAAGCCTGTAGTTGCACTTATGCGGGAGGAAGTTTTATACTTACCTATGTGCAATGACAAATAAGTTATTCGTATTTCATTAATGTTAACACATCGTAGCCTTTAAGTTTACTCATTCCATCTAAATAGGCTAGTTCAATTAAGAATGCGCATCCTACGACAATACCACCAAGTTGTTCTACGAGTTTAATCGTTGCTTCAATAGTCCCTCCCGTTGCCAGAAGGTCATCTGTAATTAGAACACGTTGTCCTTTTTTAACAGCATCTTTATGAATTGTTAGTACATTCTTTCCGTACTCTAAACCATAATCTACTTTAATTACTTCCCTTGGCAGTTTTCCTTCTTTTCGAACTGGTATAAATCCTACTTCTAATTGGTATGCAACCGGACAACCGATAATAAATCCTCTAGCTTCAGGTCCCACGATTAGATCGACTTCTTTTTCTTTAGCATATAAAGTAATTTCATCAACCGCTGCTTTAAATGCTTTTCCATTTGCCATTAAGGGGGTAATATCTTTAAATTGTACTCCTGGTTTTGGCCAGTCATCCACAATTGTAATATATTCTTTAAGATCCATGTAGTAGTTCCTCCTCAGTAGAACTGTTTATACGAATAGAGTTTTCAAACCATGATTTTAATTCTTCGTATGTAGAATAATACAGTAATTTTTCTATTTTTCCTTGTTCTACCCTTTTTTGATATGTTTTTGAAGTATGTAATGCTTTTTTTTCTGCATTTTTATTTATATAAATTACATTATCCCGAATAGTGATAAATTGTAGATCAAGAAAAACCTTTAAAATGAAAATAATTTTGTCTTTCGTCCATTTTTTCATTTGCATTACACTAGGCAAATCCACGTTCAAATGAATAGGACAGTAATTATATAAATAAGCATATAACCATTTAAAATCATCACGATTTGGAATCGACTGCAGATATGCATTTTCAGTAATTGTATAGGATGCATGTATAAAATTTGGATTCGTTTTGTAAATAATTTTCTCTAAAGTATTCAATTCACTCGGTAAATCATAGATGAATAATATTTCCGTATGTGGTAAAGTTTCTATATGTTCATTATAACTGATAACTGTTATATCGTTAAAGTCACTAACATAGTGGTAAATTTTTTCACGATCATTGCATACAATTAGATTATTTTTAAAAGAAGCTATATATGGATTAATATTTGCAGCACTTTGCCTACCCCGGAAATCTAATAATTGCCTTTCATTGACGGCTATGTCCTCAATTAAAACTTGCACAGTCCGGTTTCCATTCCATTCATTTATCTGTAATTTACCTACAACTTCTATTTCAGATTGAGGTGAAATATAATAATATAAATGCCCAAGCCCAAAACCAATTGCATCTATTCGATGACCATTTTCCATAAATTGTAGTTTTAAATGGTTTTTTACTTGCCCTATTTGTCTTATCTGAGTCGGTTTACTTATAAAATGAAATATAGGTTCTTCATTCCCCATACCGAACGGAGCTAGTTGATTAATCTGCGTTACTAATTCTTCCGTCACCGTATCAATAGAGAGCGAACTATGAACATTGATTATTTGCTTGAAGTCATCTTCGTTTAACTGAGATAAAATTTGTCTATTTAAATGTTCACTAATTTCTTCTAAATTTTCAAACGGAAACGTCATCCCTGCAGCCTGTGCATGTCCACCAAAGTTAGTAAACAAATGTCTAATTTCCATTCCATTTTCAAATAAATTAAATGCAGGGATACTGCGAGCCGATCCTTTTAATTCATCCGTTTCTTCTTTATACGTTAACATCATTACAGGCCGATCGTATTTATTCACAAGCTTTGAAGCAGCAATTCCAAGCACACCTTCATGCCAATCCTCATCATAAAGGATGATAAAACCATCCACTTCATTTTCATTTACCTTCTGTTCCGCTTCTTTTACTATATTACTCACAATTTGCTTTCGTTCAATATTTAATTCTTCAATTTCCTCAGCAATTTGCTGTGCTATTTCTTTATCTTCAGTAAGTAAAAGTTCTACCGCAAGACGAGCACTTTGCAATCTACCTACAGCATTTAATCGTGGCGCTATTGAAAAACCAACATCTCTTTCGGTTATTGAACCGTTTAGATTACATATTTTTTTTAACGCCTTTATTCCTAAATTTCTACTTTTTTGTATCTGTTTGAGACCGTTAGAGACTAACATTCGATTTTCTTTAGTTAACGGTACTAAATCGGCAATAGTCCCTATGGCAACAAGATCTAATAAATGTATCGGCATTTCATCTAGTAAGTAATGGGCAAATTGAAAAGCAACACCAACACCTGCCAAATGTTTAAAGGAATAATTTGGCGATAATAAAGGATGGATAATTGCAAAAGCATCTGGAATATCTTCTTGTACCTCATGATGATCAGTTATAATAAGGTCAAGCCCTAATTTTTTTGCATAATCGGCTTCTATATTGCTTGCAATTCCATTATCGACTGTAATTACTAAAGAAACTGCTTGTTTTTTAAATTGCTCTAGTACATTTGTATTTAATCCATATCCTTCGGTAAAACGGTTTGGTATGTAAAAATCACAAATCGCACCAAGATCTTTTAAAACACTTATTAATAATGCTGTTGATGTAATTCCATCCGCATCATAATCCCCATAGACTATTATTTTTTCTTTATTTTCAATTGCAGCTAAAATTCTATCTTTTGCTTTTGTAATCTCTTCAAATTTAGATGGAGATTCCAAATCGCTTAATTTGGGCTGTAAAAACTGTTGTTGTTCTTCTTTTGATAAGAGCCCACGTTCATGATATAAGGATTTTAAGATAGTAGATGGAGTAAATGCTTGCTTTTTTTCACAAAAAAAATCCCACTTCGCCTTACTCTTTAACATAAAGTCACTCCCTATTATTTTTCACGCTCTAGAGCAAGGTCTCTTTAGTTAATTGTTATTATCTGTTTCACTGGATAAGCTAGATGTTTTGAATTCTTCTAATTCTGTCTCTAAAGAAATAATCTGTTGTCTTAACCGTTTATTTTCTCGCTTTAGTTCATAGTATTTTTTCATGCTTACAAACGCTGTGACAACGCCACCTAATAATACAGAAAACAAAATAACAAAAACAAGTGGGGATGTACCACTCCAGAACAAATAATTTACTTCAACAACTTCCACATTTAACACTGCAAATATAGAGATTAAAATAATGAAGCTAATTGCTAAAATAACATACGTTTGACCTTTCATGATTCATCACCCTAAAATATAATTTATACTTGCGGACCTTCTACTCGCTTTTTCTTTCTAAAATCTATTGGTTTTTCTTTTAAATTACGACCACGCCAGACAAGCCATAATTGGGAAGCCAAAAATAATGATGAATATGTTCCCGCTAGCAAGCCAATAACGAGTGCAATTGCAAATCCGAATATGGATTCGGCACCTAAAATTAAAAATGCCAATACTGCAATAAGGGTTGTCGTTGTTGTATTAATACTTCGCATAAATGTTTGAATCAAACTTCTATTAATAATTTTTGCTAATTCTACTTTAGATTTGACTAATTTATTAGTAGCCCGGATGTTTTCTCTTATGCGATCAAATACAACAATTGTATTATTAATCGAATAACCAATAATTGTTAAGATCGCAGCAATAATCGTAACATCAAATTCAATTCTTATAATGCTAAACACAACAAGCATAATAAATACATCATGCAATAATGCTATAATTGCAGTTATGGAGAAGAAAAATTCAAACCTGAATGTCACATAAATGATCATTCCGATTAATGCAACCACAAGTGCATATACTGCATTTTTAACAAGTTCTTGTCCTACAATCGGAGAAACGACACTAACACTTGGTTCATGACCATATTTGTCCATAACATAGGTTTTTAAGTCGGATATATCGGCTTCTGAAAGAACGGTATCGAATCGCATTACGGCAATTTCGTTATTTTCACCAGATAATACAATTGATTTTGCTTCTAATCCTAATGTATTTAAGTCGGATTCTACATCGGTTTGAGTAAGACCTTCATCTGCTAGAACTTCTACCCGCGATCCACTAGTAAAGTCAATACCTGGGTTGAGTTGGAATAAACCGAGTGATAACGCCCCTAGAATAACGGCAATGATCGTCGTAATAAACATCTTCTTCCTATGTTTTACAATATCGAATGTCCGATTAAAAATAGTTGGTTCTACATCTTTTTTGGAAGCAATATCTTGAATTTGTTCTTCTTTTATACCGAACCAACTTTTTCTTTTCGTTAGAAATCCGCTATTTACCCATAATCCTAAAAGCAGTCTCGTTCCATAAACGGCAGTTAAGAAGCTAACTAAAATACTTACAATTAGCATGGTAGCAAATCCTTTAATGGAACTTGTACCAAAAATAAATAATACTGCTGCAGCAAGAATTGTCGTAATGTTTGCATCTAATATTGTTACAAGGGAACTTTTTCCCCCTGTTTTAAATGAAGTAAGTACTGATTTTCCACTCCGTAATTCTTCTTTAATTCGTTCAAAAGTTAACACATTGGCATCAACAGCCATACCGACACCTAAGATAAGCGCTGCGATCCCCGGTAATGTCAAGACGCCATTCATTAATTCAAATACTAATAAAATGAGATAGACATAGATTATCACATTAATCCCAGCAATCAAACCCGGGAAACGATAAACTGTAATCATAAATAAAAAGATCGCAATAATTCCAATGATTCCAGCAAAAACAGTTTGATTTAACGCTGTCTCTCCAAACTGAGCACCAACAGAAGTAGAGTATAATTCTGTCAAATGAACAGGTAAAGAACCGGAATTAATAATATCTGCTAGTCTCTGCGCTTCTTCTACAGTGAAATCACCAGTAATTTGAACATTTGTATCATGAATTGGTTTCGATACTTGTGGAGCGGAAATAAATTTTGGTTCTGCTTTTTGTACTTCTTCTTCAAATGAATCGCCTTCTTGGAAATCCATCCAAATAACAAGTAAATTATTAGGTGTACCCATATTTTGAATTTCCGTTGTTACTTCTCCAAATTTATCAGCGTCTTTCAATTGTAACGTTACAATTGGCTGATTAGACTGTGGGTCAAAATCTTGTCGGGCACTCCCTTCCTTAATATCAGTACCATTTAAGTATTCCTTATCATTTACATCACGGAAAGAAAGTAACGCAGATGTAGAAAGTATTTCGCGTGCTTCTGCCTGGTCTTCAACCCCAGCAAGTTGTACCCGAATTCGATCTTCACCTTCAATGTCAATCACCGTTTCACTAATTCCTAGTCGGTTAACCCGGTCATTTAATGTCTGAACTGTTGCCTCGAGTAATGTTTTATCTACCTTTTGCTCTTTATCAACCGGCTCGACTTCATAAAGTATTTCAAATCCACCTTGCAAATCTAAACCTAAGTTTATTTTTTTACTTATTCCCGTAACTGTCGTACTAATCGTGCCTATAAAGATTAGAACAATTAGTAGAAAGGCAATAATTCTACCTCTTTTTTTCATACATTAATTCCTCTCTTTTTGCCATTTTTTAAAAATCCGTTAATTGTTTTCACCTTTCGTTAACGCTTCAATGGATGCCATTAAATCATCATCTTCCGATTGAAGGGCATTAATTGTCATAAAATTCATATAAATAGAAGGTCGTAAGTGAAATATATCTTGAATCACTTCATACAATTTTTTTTTCGGATTTCCTTTCCATACCTTTTCCTCTAAACATCGCCAAATTTCATCTTGTGTTACATCTGTATAACCAACTAATTTAAATTCACTTTCTTTACTTTCAAGCGCAGGAATAATATAAGACTTCCACTCTTTTACCGTCTTTTCTTCCACATACATTCCTCCTATTATACAACCATCAATTGCAACTATATTTTATTTACTATTGCTTGTCATTCTACCCGTGTACAAGCATATACATAAATTGAAAAGCAATTTCTTAAAAAAAGAAAGTAGGGCGTTACATTGACAAAGCAATCATTTATCCGTGGAACAATTGTATTAATAATCGCTGGGATGATTACCAGATTATTAGGTTTTATAAATCGCATTGTTGTCGCACGGTTAATGGGTGAAGAAGGTGTTGGCTTATACATGATGGCAATGCCATCTTTATTTCTGATCATTACTCTAACACAAATTGGGCTACCTATTGCAATTTCAAAGCGAGTTGCTGAAGCAAATGCTCAAAATGATAGGTATAAAATCAAACAAATAATTACTGTATCCTTTCTTATTATAGCATGTACAAGTATCTTTTTTACTATTTGTATGATTTTCCTTGCACCGCTTGTAGCAAATTACTTATTAACAGATGATCGTACTTTATATCCTTTACTAGCAATTAGTCCAGTTGTTCCAATTATTGCAATGACTTCAGTAATAAAAGGATATTTTCAAGGTATGCAAAACATGACGCCCCAAAGTATTGCAATCGTCATTGAACAAATCATTCGGATTACTGCCGTTTTTTTTCTCGTTTCACTCTTGCTTCCATACGGTGTAGAATTTGCTGCAGCAGGAGCAATGGTAAGTGTTGTAATTGGAGAGTTAGCATCGCTTTTATACCTTTTCTATACTTTTAAACAAAAAAAGACTATCAAAGTACGGCACCAATTTTTTACTTATTTAAAAGGGAGCAAACCCGTACGGAAACAATTGTTTTCTATCGCCCTTCCAAATACTGGCAGCCGTCTGATCAGTTCTTTTGCTGGTTTTCTAGAACCAATTTTAGTTGCACAAAGTCTAGCGTATGCCGGAATTGCTACAAAAGATGCAACTAGTCAATATGGTGAGTTAACCGGCTATGCGATGCCATTATTATACCTTCCAACCTTTATAACGAATTCATTATCAATCGCATTAGTTCCTTCCATTTCTGAATTAGAAGCAATCGGCAATAAAAAATTGGTACATTACCGAATTCATCAAGCAATTCGAATTTCATTTGCATCCGGCGCTCTAGCCACCATTGTCTTCATATTATTTTCAATACCTATTTTAACATATATGTACGGGACAAGTAACGCAAGTAAATATATTATTTTAATGGCTCCTTTTTTTCTACTATTATATATTCAATCCCCTTTACAGTCAGCATTATTTGCACTTGACTTAGCAAAATATGCGATGTGGAATAGCTTAATTGGTTCAGTTGTTAAATTTTCTGTTCTAATTTTACTTGCTTCAAATAAAAACATTGGAATTATGGGAGTGGCAATTGCCATTAGTACTAGTGTTATTCTGATTACTTTTCTACATCTAGCAACATTACACAAAACGATACAATTTACGATACCAAAAATGGATATTTTTAAAATGATTGTTTTAGTTGGTGCAACTTATGGTTCGGGGTTCTTATTAAAATCTACTTTATATAACAATGCGGGAATAGTATCGCTTATTTTAACTTTAATTATTTTATCTTTCATTTATCTTATCCTTTTATTTGCACTCCGTTTCATTACAGAGCAGGAATTAAAGCAAATCCCATTAATTAATAAATTTATAAAAAAATAGTTAGAAACATGTCTATTTTTAAACACTATGAATAAATATAGTTTTAAAAGGGGGGGTTTTGTGAAGAATTCTTATTTAGTAGCTGTTGTTTACGGATGGATTTCTATTTTAGTTCTAATTCTTATATCAAGCAGTTTCCTATCCCTTATTGTTCGTTTTACTACAGTCTCTGAATTTACTTTATCGTATATTTCGTTAACAATTGGGCTTGTAACACTGTTCATTGGTGGGATAATTGCTGGTTTAAAAGGAAAAGAGAATGGTTGGATTGTTGGAATCTTAACTGGTGGAGGTTTCACTCTATTAACTTTCTTAATTCAATATTTAGGATTCAATGAAGTTTTTTCAATCAAACAGTCGATTTATCATCTAACCTATATATTAGCAGCAGTTGTTGGAAGTATAATTGGTGTAAATCTCATGACAAATAAGGCATCATAATATTAGAAAACTAAGACATTCGCCAAGCCTTTATAG
>NZ_JAXHDD010000086.1:0-11093 GCF_037072025.1 Pseudogracilibacillus sp. SO30301A
TGATATGTAGGTAATTAGGTAAGGGAGGGAAGATAATAAAGAGAAGCTTTAAATAGTCGGTTTCGTCCTTTTATCGATGCCCTCATTTAGATAGAATTAACGGTAAAGTAATCATGATATAGTCCTTCTTAAGAAACCTGAAAAAGTAAAGGCTATGGCAAAAAGCCATAACCTCTGCTTGGTAAATATTATTCCTTGTTTTTGTCTGCAAATGCGGCCATCGCATCACGCATGAATTTAGCTAAGCCTTCACCAAATTGATCGATGTTCTTCGTGAAACGCTCATCGTCTACGTACATTTGGCCTAATCCTTTGAACATCTCAAGAGAGTAGTCCCCCATCTTGTTTAAGAACTGATACCACTCCTTGATTCCTTCCTGAGCCTCTTTGGACTCTGGAGGTAGATTGCGAATTGCGGCAAGGCTACGGTAAATTTCGTTGAATCTTTCTTGATCGAGGGTCGTCATGTTTTTTGCTTTTTCATTTGCTTCATCAACTGCTTTATCGCTCCACTTTTCTCTTGCCTCTTGTTCATATGGGTTATGGCTAAAGTCAAAGCCTTCAAATTTTTCTTGATTTGACATTTGTATTTCTCCTTTCGAATGTTGAATGGTCTTTTCAATCGTCTGGATCATTTTATCGAGTCGGCGCTTCTCTTCTAGCAGCATTTTATGCTGTAGTTTTAATGTTTCCTTCCGGTCAAATGATGGACTATTGATAATCTCCTTGATTTTCTTTAAAGGGAAGCCAAGTTCTTTAAAAAATAAAATTTGCTGCAAGGTCTCGAGATTCGATTCAGAATATATACGATAACCAGCTTCAGTGGTCTCCTCAGGGATTAATAATCCAATTTCATCATAATGATGCAGTGTGCGCACACTAATTCCCACTAAATCAGCAACTTCTTTCACTTTCATCTTGTTTCACTCCCTTCACTAACTACTATAAAGTATCCCGTAACGTGAGAGTCAATATCAATTATAATTTTTTTAAAATCAATTTTAAGTTTAAAGAAGCCTAACTGAGAATAGTTGGGTATGAAAAGTTTTCGTTATAAATAATTTCTCAGTATGTATGATTTGAAAATTTATATAAACAAATTACAATGAATGTATGAATATAAAATAATTAAATTCATATGTTTCTATGAATGAAATCTAAAATTTAGGTAAACGTTCATCTCAATCATTTAAAATTATGATTTGAAAAGGAGAATTTAGATGGCTAGAGGATTTAGTTCAAAGGAAAAGCAAGCTATTCGTCTTTCCCTTATTCAACAAGGGAGAGAACTCTTTCGTAAATTTGGCTTTCAGAAAACAAATATTCTTGATATCACTAAAAATGTTGGTATTGCGCAAGGAACATTTTATAAATTTTTTAATTCTAAAGAAGAATTATATTTTGTAATCCTGGAAATAGAAGAACAAAAATTAAGAGAACAATTTGCTGTAGCAGATATTTTTACAGAAAAAGATCCTAAACAATCTATAAAAAATATCCTGCAGCAAATGATCGAAATGATTGAAGAAAATTCATTAATCCGTGAATTATTTATTGGGGATACAATGACGCACATTGTAAAGAAATTGTCGCCTGAATTGCTTGAAAAGCATTATCAAAATGATTCTTTCGCGATTGAGCCGCTTTTAGAAAAACTAAGAAAGGAAGGATTTATCATCGAGCAAGAGCCGCAAATGATAGCTAGTATTCTCCGCTCTTTCTTCTTACTAACGCTCCATAAAAAAGAAATTGGTGAAAGTGTTTTTGATGAAACGATGGAAGTATTTATTGATCTTATTATTGATGGTTTGATAAAGGAGGGAGAATAAATGTCAACAGTCATTCAGACGAATCATCTATCCAAAAGTTATCATGGTTTTCAAGCAGTTAAAGATGTTTCTTTAAGTATTAAGGAAGGGGAAATATATGGATTTATTGGATTAAATGGCGCTGGGAAAACAACAGTCATTCGGATGATATTAGGTATGGTTCGTCCAACTCATGGTGCTTGTTATATTCATAATCAAAAAGTTCATTTAAGTAACCATCATATTTGGAATCAAGTAGGCTATATTGTGGAAACACCACATTTTTATCCAGAGCTGACTGTTAAAGAGAATCTTGATATTTATCGACGTCTTCGTTTAATCTTAGATAAAAATATTGTATCAAAAGTGATGAATCAACTTAATCTAACACAGTATGCAGATAAGAAAGCGCAGAACCTTTCATTGGGTAATGCGCAACGACTCGGTATAGCTAAAGCACTTCTCCCAATGCCAAAGGTGTTAATTTTAGATGAGCCTGTTAATGGACTTGATCCTGCTGGTATTGTAGAAGTTCGAGAATTGCTTCAAGATTTAGCTTTCAATCAAGGAGTGACAATCTTAATATCAAGTCATCTTTTGACTGAAGTTGCTAAAATAGCAACGAAGATTGGTATTATAGATAACGGTCAACTAGTTCAAGAAGTTGAAACAGTTAACTTAAATCAGCTTCTTCACCAATATTTACTCATTCATACCAAAGATAATAACGTCGCACTTTCTAAACTTTTATCTGCTGGATATGTTGCGAAAATAAATGATAAAGGACTTATTGAAATATCTGATCAAGCAGCTATTGAACATCCAGATGAAGTGTCTCGTTTTCTTGCTTATGAAGGATTTCCGCCAATGAAATTAATTGTAAATGAGGAAGATCTTGAAGCTTATTTTTTCAGAACAATCACTAAGAAGGAGGAAATTGTACCATGAGATACTTCTTTCCTGTTTTACAGGTAGAACTGTTCAAAATACGGAAATCAAAAGTAATATGGATTACGGTGGCAGCCTTCACACTTGTTCCTTTCATAGCTGGTTTTTTTATGTTTGCATTGAAATACCCCGAGTTCGCAGAAAGTTCCGGCTTGCTAGGAGCTAAATCTCAAATTGCTGGTGAAGCAAGCTGGCCAGCTTATTTAAATCTATTTGCTCAAATGATTGCAGTAGGCGGCATTTTAATTTTTGGATTCGTAACAAGCTGGCTATTTGGAAGAGAATATACAGATGGTACAGTAAAAGACCTCTTAGCACTACCCTATTCAAGATTAGTTATTGTTCTAGCGAAATTTATTGCCATGTGTATAACAAGTCTGTTAATGACTCTTTATATCGTGTTGCTTGGATTGGTATTTGGCTGGCTGATTAATCTCCCGCAATGGTCTCATATCGTATTTACAGATGGAATGAGAGTATTACTTGTCGTAACAATTCTCACCATTGTATTAAGTACACCAATTGCTTTTTTTGCCAGTTTCGGACGTGGATTTTTGTCCCCGTTAGGCTTTACTATTTTGCTGCTTGTTCTTTCACAGATTATAGCAATCGCAGGGTTTGGTGAATACTTTCCTTGGTCTATTCCAGCAATTTATAGTGGTGTTGTAGAGGCTGGTATGTCCCTCGATTGGATTCATTTATCAATAATCCTGATCACAAGTAGCATTGGTTTGTTTAGTACACTATATTGGTGGCTTTTCGCAGATCAACACTAAGAAACAAAAACTTCTTGAATTTCAAGATAAAACTAACATAATGATGTACAACAAACTGGAAAACTATTAAAGATTTTTGTAATCAAACAGATTAAAGAGCTGGATGATGAAAGTGAAGAAAGTATAAAGTGAAACTTCCTTCAGTGGGAGTTTTCTTCCATCCCCTACTGAAGGTTAATTGAACGAATCGGGGCGTCCAGTTACACTGCGATAAAAGAGCCATTTCACTAATTTTCAACTGTTTGTATTCATTAAATGAAAAATTAGAGGGATAGATTACTAGAAAAAAGCTGCGCCTGACTGCTTTAATCCATTGTTGTTTTTGTTAGCATTAAATTATACTGAAGTTAATCAATTAAGGAAATATGAAAGTAGAAATGGGATTGTTTATCGAAAGGTGCAAATGTGGCTGTATACCTCACTCTCAAAGCTTTCCGTATTTTAAAATGTGTCATAAAAAAAGATGCTTGGAGGAATTGTTAAAATGAATCATAAAGCAGGGAAAGATGAAAAAGTAATTAATATGTATGAGTTAATCACTGAAAATGAACGTCTTGCTATGTAAACCATCGTGCTTTGCTTTCGTTGTCGCATTTAACGATATTTTTGATATATGAATCTGTTAATGCTTTGCTGATATATAAAGATGTATTCACTGGACGAAATCGTGCATTTCCTAAGAAAAGAAGCAGATGATAAAGAACACCAGGCGAATTATTGTGAAGTTCTTAGATCCCTTCTCCTAAATCTTTCACTATATCATAAATGCCAAGCCCAATACCTTTTATACGTATTGATATCCTCAAACATTCTGACATTACTAATATCCACATGCTGAAATGTATGTACTTGCATAAAAATTTTCTTTACTTCATGCCTCAAGTTTATTCGCACTCCTCTCCAAAAAAACCTAAAAAACTTCAAGAAATTTAAATTCTTGAGGCACTTTTGGATTAAATGTTTAATTATTGAATTTCTCACCTATTGGTGTAATTTGATATCTTCTTTTCTTGAAGGTATTAAAGATTTATTATATTTTTATTAGATTTCATTTGTTAAATCAATTAAAGAATTATCATTTCGGTATCTATTAATCATCCCCCTAAAAAGGCTTTAAGACAGTCACTTTAAAACTCTAGATAACAAAGTAGTTTATCTATTTCTTTATCATAAATAGTTACTTTATGATTAATTTCTATTAACATGGTATCCTCATCAGTTGCAGGTTCGTAACCAACTATGATTTTTGGAATATCATAGATTTCTTTCAAATTAACTAAAAAATGCACTATTTTTTTCAACCTTAACCTGTTATCATCCTCCCCATCCTTTAATATCTCATTTTCAGGAAAATTAAATACAATGTCACCATCTTGTTCATCAAACGAGAAAACTATTACTACATTTTTTAAAGAAATACCTAACTGCAATTCTTCTATAAGAATATTTCCCGTTCCTTTTGGTGATAAAATCTTTTCAATATTTTTCACTTGTGAAAAATCCAAATCTTCTTCTGAAATATTATCATAAAAATGTGATGACCTAAGTGTTAATGTAGATAATTTAAGTTCGTCATAAACTAATTTATTAAGTTCTCTCTTATTAAAATCAGATAATATAATCTCTAAATTTTCCAATAACAACCCACCTTTCTTACTAGTCAATAAACCCCTTAAAAGTTCCATCAAGGTTTAACCTAACTCCACGCCCATCTGGAAGTTTTTTCTCCAAAAATTCTATTCCTTTAGGATTTTTAATTTTTATAAATCCTCCAGGTCCATCCAATATTTCTTCAAGATGTATTAATGCCATTTGATTTATTTGGTCAGGGCCGCCTTTAACTTTCCCCCAAATGCTTGGATTTCTTCCTGCATGCTTTTGTAATGCATGCCCTACGACAGTCTCTCCACCCTTTTTAGGGACAGCTGCAGTATCTATTATAGTTTTATTATTAACTTTAACAAAATTACCCGTACCTTTATCGGACACCGTCTCTATACTATTCCCACAATTTTTTTTACCCGTTAACCACTCGACAATATGATCAGGATTATATTCTGAATTCCCAGGATAACATAACGAGGACTCAGTAAAAAACCAGTAAAATCAATGGGTTTGAAACTTTACCCGCCCTTAAAGTCATCGTTATAGAAAAAACTCATAACGAGTTGATTTCCTAGTGTTTATGCGGGTTTAATCCCTCCTCGTTACGTGTTTCCGGGAATCCAGGTTATATACATTGTACGCTGTTGGTTGGTATTTTCTTGTGAGTAACCGATCAGTTTCAATGATCGTTGTATAAACACCTGGATTTTCTATCGTTAGAGGATGTGTACCCTTTAGCTGGTTCACTCATGGCATATTTCTTGATGTTCGGACTGCTGTACCTGCGCCTTTTGGATTTATCAGTTCAATTCCAATTGTCCCAATAATATAGGAGAACCATCGTGCTTTACTTTCGTTATCACTATTCACGACATTTTTAATATAGGAATCTGCTAATGCTCGACCGAGATAATAAGAAGTTGGGACCGGACGGAATCTCGCATTCCCTATAAAAAGCAATAAATTCAATAATCACTCCAGATGAATCTGTAAAAAGGTCGGAGATTCATATAGATTCATATTTAGTAAAAGGTGGCATTTTTGGTATATATATGGTATTATTAAACTAGTAATAAGTAATAATCAAAGGGTTTAAAAAATGAAGAAATTAGGTTTTCTAGTTCTACACTTACTCTACTTGCACCTAGTCTTGCATTTGCCGATTCTGAAGGTGGGAATAGAGGTGGTTGGGTTGAAGGTGAAGGTTACTGGGTTGAGTCTTCTGACATAATTCTTTTTTCTTCTCCGGACAGCCATAATGGATGGAAACAGGTAAACAGCGATGAGACAAAGTATCGTGCAGTCGAGTAACTACTTGGAAGGGCAAAAGGCATTATACTAGAGCTCGTATGGAAGGACATATTACAGGAAAAGTTTATGCTGACAGTAGTAGAGTATGGGGTACCGATTCGACAGAAGCAAGGAGTCCATGGACAAGTAGAAATGCACGGGCTATCACAAACTGGGGGACTTGATTAATTTAATCTCCTATTAAGGCTACCATTTAATAGTTTGGTAGCCTTTCAAATTCCTTTTTTAGGGGTTAGTTTATATGAGTAATGTTAATAAATTTAAATACTTTAATTTTCTCATAATATTTATAGTTCTATCAATACTAGGTAGTTGCTTAGTTGTAATTTTTAGTTTATATCAGTTAAAACAAAAAGAATTACAAATGCTGTCTTCTCATCTGTATGGTCCTTCACCTTTCGTATTTATGTCAACTAACAAAGAGGATAGCGAAATAATAAATAACTTTAGCGAAATAAAAAAAGAGGCTTTTACAGTTTTTTATGAAATAGATGAATTGTCTAAAGGGTATTATTTTCATAAAGAAAATTATATGCCCCCGATGATAAAGGGGCGTTTTTTTGACGAAGGGGACTTTTATAATCAAAAAAAAATTGCCGTTGTTGGTAAAAACGTTTCTGAATCTATAATTAAAGAGATTAAAGAAAGTGACTATGAAATAATTGGTGTGATGGGAGCAGATTATCAATCAGATATCGACCGTCTTGTTTATTATAATCTTGATTCTTTAATAGATTTAGAGAAGGAGTCTAATCCTTTTATACTAGTTTCAGATAAAAATATAGAGGCAATATTAAGTGAATTAAAAATTCAAAGTTTTGATGACGTATCTATCATTCAACGAAGTAGTAATGGAACTTTTAATTTTATAACCGATGAATCCTTTCACCCTTTTCTTACAGCGATCATTCTACTATTACTAGCTTTATACAGTTTTACGATGATTTACTGTTATTATTTTGATAAAAATAATGAAATTAAAATACTCTGGTTAATGGGAGTGCATTATAATTCATTTTTTAGAGTATCGATTATGAACTTTATATTAACGTTTACAGGTACATATTCCCTAATCAGTTTTTTCAGTTTTGTATATATATTCGTTCAATCACAAATGGAACGTTTAGCACTAGGTCATTTGAATAACTTGATAATGGGTTTTTTTCTTATTCTATTCTTTTCGATGGTAGGCATAATCTATTTCTATATCAGAACGATTTTGAGATTTAGAATGGAGGAATATGCTAAATGATTGGAGAAATTATAGAAAATATTAAACGAAGGAAATTATATTCAATTTTAGTTATTTTCTTCGTGTCATGTTTTCTGGTCACGATGTTTTTAATTGGGCAAATTTTTCAGGTTTTTCTGGAAAGAGAATCAATGATTGAATCGTTTGAAGGTTTAGAAGTCTATCCTATTATGGATACGTTAGACAATGATGAAGAATTTCAGACTTTCTTAAATGAACCAGGCGCATTAGAAAAGGTTAAAGCATTTTATAACCAACTAAATGAAAACATAGAGGATGATTATCTGTACGTTTTTCAACAACCAGTTGAGGTTGAGAGTATTATTGATGAAGTTTATTTAGAAGGATATGAAGAAGGTAGAGGCGAAGAACGTAAAAGTTATGGTAGTCCATATCCTGTTAAAACGGTTCAAATGAATGGATTAGCACTAAATATGTTTCCCCTGGAAATTGCTGATGGTGAATCATTCATATCTGAAGATTTCCAATATAAAGAAAATGGTGAGATACCAGTACTGTTAGGTTCTGAATATAGTCAGTATTTTGATGTAGGTGACTCCATAAAAGGATCGTATATATTTAAGGAATTTAATTTTATAGTTAAGGGATTTTTAAAACCGTACTCATTTGTTGAACGTCCTCAATTCCCCGAAATAAACCTTGAGAGAAGTATTGTTATGCCAGCTATGGAGTTTGAAGATCCCAAAAGTCTAGATGATGAAGAATTCCAGTTACGGCATTATATGCAATTAATAAATGGAGCTATTTATAGTGAAAATGACAGGAGTAATGTCGATCAACAGTTGCAATACGCTCGGGAAGTGTCGGGTTTTTCACATTCCACTCTCTTAGGTGAATCTACAACAACTTTAGGAGCATATTTTGACGCATTAGCCCAACATAAAAACTGGCTCATATTTTTTGCTGTAGTCTTGTTCCTTGTCTGTGTTGGAGGAACGTCAATGGTGATGGTTAAAAAAACAAAAGAAAACTCAAAAAACATAATGATTCATCTTATTTCCGGGGGGACTATACAACAAATTTCTAGGATTATTTATGGTGAAGTTACAGTTCTAGTACTGATACCAACAAGTATAATTACATTTATTATTTTAGTCTTTATGCCTCAGCTACCTTTAATGTATCCTTTAATAATATTTATAACAGGAGTAATAGTTATAACTGTTACTGTTTTGCAAATACATATATTGATTCGAAGAACACCAACATCTCAATGGCTTAAAAGAGGAGAAGAATAAATGCTTATCCAATTAAAAAATATACAAAAATCGTATAAAAAAAATAGTGTACTTAAAGGATTAAACCTTGAAGTTGAACAAGGTGAAATGATTGCAATAATGGGAAGGAGTGGGGTGGGTAAATCCACCTTATTAAATATTATTGCCGGAATAGATAAACCTGATAAGGGAGCGTACCTATATAAGAATCAACCTATCCATAACCAGAGCATCAATAGTCTTGCATCTTTTCGTCGTGATAATATAGGATTCATTTTACAAAACAATCCTTTAATAGATAGTAAAAATGTTTTTAATAATATTGCCTTACCATTGGAGTACAGTAGGGTTTCAAAAGAAATGATACAAAAAAAGGTGACGAATGTTTTAACTAATTTAGAAATATTAAATTGTAAAGATAAATATCCTTCCATGTTATCTGGAGGAGAAGCACAACGAGTGGCTATAGCCCGAGCTTTAGTTCAGGATCCAGAAGTGATACTGGCTGATGAGCCTACTGGATCATTGGATGAAGAGTCGGAAGAAAATGTTATGAATTTATGTCAGGAATTAAATAAAGAAGGTAAAACAGTTATTATAGTTACTCACGATAGAAGAATAGCAGAAAAGTGCGAAAAAATATACAATATTAAAAATGGTAAATGTGCAGAAGGTGAGTAGAAAGTTAAAGAAAGATAGAGATAGTAATTACTTTGTTCCCTACTATAGAAGAAGTATCATTAAATGGAATTCAGGTACGTTTAGAACCGGCTTTAAGTTATAGCTAGGTTCTTTTGGACTTGGATTATTTAAATTGTATGAATCTGTAAAAACTTTGTTAATATATAAAGATTATCTACATGATGAAATCATGCATTGATAGAAGCGGGTAATAAAAAATACAAACAGATTACAGTGAAGTTCATATATCCCTTTTCCTAAATCAACTAAAGGAAATCCTTAAAGAACCGAACTTTTTACATAGTGAATTGGCACGCATAAAAGGGCTTCGTCCTAAAAATATCAGCAGTCTTTGTTCAAACAATATTTGACAGACTTTGTTTATTACCATTGTATACAAAGTGTTAGACATCGATATTCAGAAGTAAATCGAGGTGGAGCAGTCTTCTTGCTATAGTAATCGTTCTATGTACGTCCAAGTTGCAAAAAATTTAAAAGGCAGGGAGAAATCCAAGGTTAAGTATTTGAGAATGACGGTATCTGATAATTTATAATTATTTTCATAAGATAGAATACATTAAATAGGGCATATGTTTTAGAGTTGTTGTACCTACTATAAAATTTGTTAAAACATCATATAGGGCTTATAAGGGTTATCTCTATGCCATGAATAAGGGAGGGGGAACGTTCGTCACTCCGTCCCCAAAAAAGGCGGTTATCGATACGATAACCGTAAAACAATTAACTTACAGTATGTTTATTCCCATTTATAACAATGCTTTTTGCTTCAACTAATAATAAAGCATTCCATATCTCCAACGCAAAATTAGCATTAGAATAATATTGATTAACCCAGTCCTCTTCTATTGATGAGGGCTTAATTTGTCCTATTCCCCTAACATAAAAGTCAATTGAAGTTAATTCTAAATAGTCATCTTCCTCAACATTGGCTATTGTATTAAGCCTTTCTTCACCAGTATTTTCAACGAAATACCATGCCGTTACCCCTTCAAAAACCATTTTATACTTATTTTCATAGCCATTATCTATTGTTTTCAACTCAAAACTAATAGTATTTTTCAAGATATCAAATTCATACCTTTCAATAACTGCGGCCCATAGTTCATTGAGTATATCAGATAATCTATCCTCCATATTATCACTTTCCTTTATATGCTTTTATCATTATATCAATCTGTTTTAATGCGTCATCGGTTATATCAATATGCGTAAGGCTTCTATCATTGGATATTTTACCATCAAGCGTAAGTGAACCTTTTCCATCAATACTAACTCTAAAGTATGGTTCATTTCGTCCTCCAGAGCCTGCTTCCATGCCCCTTACTGTAATAGATTTATTACCATTTGGTATTTCAACTTTGTAACCTTTTCCTTTGGCATTTCTAACAGTACCACCTAGTTTACTTCCTATATCATCTGCTAATCCCTTTGTATTATTAACATATCTAGTACC
>NZ_JAXHDD010000087.1:0-10812 GCF_037072025.1 Pseudogracilibacillus sp. SO30301A
TTTATTTTAGATGGGCCTGTAGCTCAGCTGGTTAGAGCGCACGCCTGATAAGCGTGAGGTCGGTGGTTCGAGTCCACTCAGGCCCACCATCTATGAATTTACATACTTTTGGGGCCTTAGCTCAGCTGGGAGAGCGCCTGCCTTGCACGCAGGAGGTCAGCGGTTCGATCCCGCTAGGCTCCATCAATAAATGTCTACGAGTTCTACACTCGTGGATGTTTATTTTTTTACAGACCACTTTTGGTTGAGATTTTAAAAATAATAAGCTATATTATTATTAGATAAGATAATTAAAGTTTATTCCATAGTATCTTAGGGTAGAGCAAGCCTATCCAAATTGTAATCCTATTAACTTGGATAGGCTTGCGGGGGATTGCGAATGCACGACGAACCCTATAAGTATTAAATTGAATATAATAAACCTTTATATTAAACATATTCCACAGTAGCTCAGTGGTAGAGCAATCGGCTGTTAACCGATCGGTCGTAGGTTCGAATCCTACCTGTGGAGCCATTTTATGCTTCCATAGCTCATCAGGTAGAGCACTTCCATGGTAGTAAAGTAAGTATCATCTGAATATTTATCCATGGAAACCCAATCATATCAACGTTTTCACCAGTTATTTTTGTTTGACTTTTTGTTTCCAGTGACGAAACAGTGACTACTTTACCTATTTGCCGGTATAGTTTAATGGTAAAACATCGCCATGGTAAGGCGACGATGTGAGTTCGATTCTCACTACTGGCTTATTATACCTCAACCGCAAGCGATCAAGTGTTTCTTTTTCTATGCCCCAATAAGTGTTTCCCTGCTCATCACGGAGCTTACGGATGGACGCTTCCATAATGTAGTACAACTACTTTCATTGCTTCGGCTTCACCCTTTGTTTGCTGTTAAAATGATTGGATACTCAATAGCCACGCTCGTTGTTTTCGGTTTTAGTATTAATATCATCCCATTCGCCTGCATGTTCCTCCAAAAATCGTTTTAACCGTTCTAAAGCGCTTATCTGCCTATACTGCACCGTGCTTTTTGGAACGTTGAGCAGTTTACTGATTTCCATATCTGACATATGAAAGAAATAAGATAGAAGGACAGCGATACGCTTCTCTTTTGACAACGTGTGGATGGCTTGAGTTAGCGACTTTGGAGTAATTCTTTTTCCATCCACTTGAAAGTTTTGTGTTTCTTCTTCATCATGTCTATCTAAGGAGTAGAGCTGATTTCTTCTTGGGGTGTTAAGTCGGAAAAAGTCATCTCTGTGGACTGTAGTTGCCGCCGCTCATTAATAAATATCAATGGCTTCGATTCTTCTAACACACGTTTACAAAAAGCATTAAATGCACAACGTATTTGCCACTCGGTACGACTTGGCTCTATCATGCATTTCATCTCCCTTCCCAACTGAAAAGTTAGGCGATGATTTCCCCTTTCATATCCTTCTGTGGCTTTAAAATAAAGTTTGATCATTTGAATAAAGTCCGATAATGTATAAAAAGTTTGATACAATCACATTGACAAGGCGGATTGTGACAAATCAACAATCTGGCTCTTAATGGAATAAGGTTTAGTGAGTCGTTTCCAATACTAGATGTCCATAGTAGGGTTGTCCTTGTCACTAAGATTAAGAAAATTGAAGAACCTAGACGATAAAGATAGCACTTGATGGAATTCAAAAGGTATATATAATTCATGTTCCTTGAAGTGATGACTTTCTGTAAATAGCTAAACAATCTGGAGTTCGTCAAATTGTATTTCTATCATCCAATGCAGTTACATGAAAACGCCTTATCCGCATGCATTTGCACACAGAAAAGTTACTACGTCAATCAGATTTAAAATGGACATTTCTTAGGCCAGAGTGATTTATGTCTAACGCTTTTCAGTGGGCTGATTTCATAAGGTCTAATGGGAAAGTTGAAGCCCCATTTGGTGGAGTGGCAGAACCACTTATGATGGGGTCATTTCCGAGAATTTTATGTTAAAATTTGAATTAAAAACTAACATGATTAATGAAAGGATGTTAAAAATGGAAACGGATAAACAGTATAATTGTTTTGTTGCTAATAATGCCGAAGAATTGCTTTCTGCATTAGAAAAAAAGGAGTCATTTATATTGATTTCCAAACATTTTAAAAGTGATTTCTTGGAAAATACGCAATTACCTATGACTGAGAAAGAAGAAATGGGATTTGAATTAGGTTTTCGAGGTATAGCAAACATGTTAGCTACTCCGATATTTCATTTGATAAATTGGATTAGTAAAGACAGTAACCAACAAAAAAGGATAGACAGTAAAATTCGTAAATATACTGTTAAAAAACAGGATGAAGATCTTCTTCTGTATTTACGCCAATTAGACTATTAAACAAACAGGTGCCTCTCGACAAGTTCTGCTATAAGCGTTATAGAGCGTGAAATGCAGGGGATTACAAATAATCCGAACGAGAAAGCCCATGCAGAGCTAGCTCGTCTTTAGACATGAGATGATAGTGATAGCTTTTGCCATCAAAATTGCCTGAAAATTCGCTACACTTAACTTAAAGACAAGCAAAAGTCTCTAAAACATTCTCGTTCATTGAAAACTGGATATTGTATAAGATTCGGTAGTCTAATCATGCTATCGGTAAAACAATATGTGTCGTCAAGCAAAAGACGCTAAAACATAGAACGAAAAGCTGTACACTATGGTAACAGTAGTGTAGCCATATCTGCTATATGCACTGGATATGTACGGGTAATGGGGTACCCCAATCTTGAAGGCTGTTTAAAACAGAAATGGACTAAAGAACGCTTAGTCATTCAAGAATCCCACTGGCGATAACCTAATTAACTTACATCAGGCGCTTAGTATCAATGATACTAAAATTGCGTGACGTATAGCTGTATTTAAGTGAAGGGAAGCTCCACCAAATCTTCGATTTAGTGGAGAGGTTCACTTTCATACAGGATCCTTAGAAGATAGAATGAACTATTATAAACAGGAAAAAACACATATGAATTTTTTTGACTAGAACTTCCTAAGCTATTATAGATGATTTAACCTAGAAAGAGGCATACTTATGTTAAACGATCCTTGGTTTACAGTTCGGGAAATCGACAAAAAAACGTATGCAATTAGTGAACTTGGACATTGGGAAAAAGTCCATTCTTTTTTGCTTTTAGGAGATGAAAAAGCAGCATTAATTGACACGGGATTAGGCATTGATAATATGAAGCGGATTACAGATCAGCTGACCAATTTGCCAATCGATGTGATTACTACCCATGTCCATTCGGATCATATTGGCAGTCATGGAGAATATGAAAGACTATTTGTTCATGAAGCTGAAAGAGATTGGCTTATCAATGGAATTGTCGGGTTGTCGTTAGAACAAATAAGACAAAATACTGCGAGAGATATTAGTATTCCTGTACCGGAAAGTTTTGATCCGAATACATATAAACCCTTTCAAGGTCAGCCAACGGGAACATTAATAGATGGAGATACTATTGAACTCGGAAATAGAAAGTTAACTATCTATCATACACCAGGGCATTCCCCAGGACATATTGCTGTATTTGATGAAGCTGCAGGTTATTTATTCACAGGAGATTTACTTTATGATGAAACACCAATCTATGCTTTTTATCCGACGACAAAACCTGTAGACTTAGTCAATTCTTTAGAGAAGCTAACGAGAATACCTCATATTTCCATGATTTATGGGTCACATAATACCCTTGGACTTACACCGGAAATTTTAGATGAGGTTAAACATGCAGTGGATTATTTACGGAAGAATGAATTAGTACGTTTTGGAACAGGAATCCATCACTTCAACGGCTTAAGTATTCAATTTTAATTAACGGGACAATTAGGAACAGACCCTCTGTCCTATAATAAGGGGGCTTTTTCCGTGAAAAAAATAGCTATTATCGGATCTGGCGGAGAGCTGGGAAATTTACTATTGCCAGACAATTAAACAAAACTAAATATTGAAGTCTATCATTTAGATGCTATTCTTTGGAAACCAAATTGGACAGGTACCCCTAAAGATGAACAAAAACGTATACGGAGCATTGCCATTATATCCTGTTCCGTTATCAGTTAAAAGATTCTGGAGATGTGATTTAGAGGTTTTATAACCACCGAGCAAGCATGGAGAATGACATTAAGGAATCTAAAAATGGGTTTGGGTCCGACCAGATGTCAGGAGATGATTTTTACGTAAATTTTGCTGACTTATGGCTAAAAATGATCGCTTACAATATTTACATTTTATTTTGCAAGGAGAATTGCGATTCCTCACAATTCCTCACAATTAGTATACACACAATAGCAAGGTTCAGGTGAACTTTTTTAGCAATTCCTGCAAAACTCGTTACACATGCAAGGAAATGAAAACTGAAATTAAGTGAAACATTTATTCATTTTCCAAGCAAATGTTAAAACGTGTACATCAGCTGGAATAATAATTTCCAATTGAATATTTTTTTAATTAGCCCGTTTATGGGGAGGGGGAATTTATAATCTATTTTAGATGAAACTAAAAATTCATAACCTATTTTTGTAATTATTTGTTATTTAATTACAGAAGAACCTGTGGATAACATTAGTTATCCACAGGTTCGAAATGCACGATAATTTATTCCTATTTTAACATAAATTTTATCTTCTTTATAATTTGTCACGATAAACTAGTGTTTTATGCTGGAAACTTTATATTATTTTGAAATGAACTGGTAAAAAGATTGTGCGTAAGTCTTAAAAAGGTTCTAGTTCTAAAAATATTACATAGGTATATAAATGGAATTAAAATATCTAGAATTAGGATAGGTGATTACATGGATCAAAAGTCATCAAGAAACCGAACGCCTGGTGATGGTAGTAATAATGTTAAACAAGAACAACTGAATCGGTATCGTGTAAGTGACAGAGGACAGCCAATGACCACACAGGAAGGAAAAAAAAGATCACAAGATCAAGACCAATTAAAAGCGGGTATACGCGGCCCCGCATTACGTCAAGATTATGAATTCCTAGAGAAAATGTCACATTTTGTACATGAAGAAATACCGGAAAGGGTGGTTCATGCAAGAGGATACAGCGCTTATGGTGAATTTGAATGTTATCGGTCTATGAAACATGTAACAAAAGCGGGATTCTTACAGGAAGCGGGTAAAAAGACACCGATAACGGTTCGATTTTCTACAGTACAAGGGTCTAGAGGGTCTTATGATACAGCAAGGGATTTACGTTGTAAGGGGGTTAAGCTTTATACAGAAGAAGGAAATGTCGATCTAACAACGATAGCCATGCCTGTGTTAGTTAATCAAGACGCAATGAAGTTTCCGGATGTAATGCATGCGTACCAAGCGAAGCAAGCAGATGATATCCCTACAGCTTCCGGTGCACATGATCGTTTTTGGGATTATGTAGCTAATAACGTTGAATCACTTCACATGGTGTTGTGGATTATGTCTGATCGTGGTATTTTACGAAGCTATCGTATGATGGAATCATGGTCTATTAATACGTATCTATTTGTAAACGATCAGGATGTAGCTACTTTTGTGAGATATGTTTGGAAACCAGTTCTTGGTGTCCATTCCCTGCTTCAGGATGAAGCGCTGAAAATCGGCGGACTCGATCCTGATTTTCATAGAAGGGATCTTAGGGAAGCCATTGATAATGGTGCTTATCCGGAATATGAACTAGGCGTTCAGTTAATTTCGATGGAGGATGAATTTAAATATGATTTCGATGTACTAGATGCTTCAAAGTTTTGGCCAGAAGAGGTTGTTCCTGTGCAAATGATTGGTAAGTTGACACTAAATAGAAACATTGATAATTATCATACAGAGTCCGAACAAGCCGCATTTAACCCTGCAAATGTTGTTCCAGGAATTGATTTTTCCAATGACCCTGTTCTGCAGGGGAGGTTATTGACGTATAGAGATGCACAGCAATACCGGCTTGGAAGTGCGAATTACGTGGAATTACCTATTAATCAACCAATTTGTCCGTTCCATAATAATCAGCGAAGAGGTGTTATGAGACAACGAATCGATGTTGACAAAGTAAATTATCATGAAAATTCATTGGCAAATAACACACCATACACAGTACCTCCAGAAGAAGGAGGCTACAAAGATTATCCTGGGAAAGTAGAAGGATACAAAATTAGAGCGAGAAGTGATTCATTCAAAGACTATTTTTCACAACCAAGAATATTTTGGAATAGTTTGACTCCTGTAGAAAAGCAGCATACTATCGAGGGATTAAGCTATCAAGTTGGTAGTGTGAAAAGCAGATCTGTCCGTCAGCAAGTTGTTGATGTACTTGTCAAGGTTGATAAAGAAATGGCAAATGCTGTGGCCGATAATATTGGTGTTAATCGCCCAAAAGGTACCAATGTGCCGGTTTCAACCAGTTATCCTTCGCTTAGCCAGGCAAGCACTCCTAAATATGCATATACGCAAAAAGTAGGTGTACTGATCGGAAATGGGTTTAACGGTAATGAAGTAACTAGTACACTTAAAACATTAGAAAAGAACGGCGTTTTTATTGTTATCGTAAGTGAAAAGCTTGGTACTGTCACAGGTTCTGATGGTACAAAACTAAAAGTAGATAAAACATTTCTTACATCTAGTCCATATTTGCTTGACTCCCTTTATGTTGTAGGTGGCAGATCCAAAAACGAAGGTAAATTTAGCTCTGATATGACTAAATATATAAGAGTAGCATACGAACATTATAAACCAATTGGTGTTGCTACAACTGGTCAATCATTTATTCAAGTTTCCTCAGAAAATAATTTAGCTGGTGTTGTTTTTGCCGCAAATAATCCAAACTTCGGGGAGGAATTTGTTTCTGCCATTGCAAAGCAACGTTTTTGGGACAGAGTATAAAACATATCGTTGCATGATTTATTATGTCGATCTTATTGATAGAACGAAATAACGGAAACGGTAAGAAGGGGTAACAAGTTTATATTTTTTTTGGGACTTTAAAAAACGTTTATCCCCTAAAGGTGTACTGAACCTAAAGGGGCAAGCGTTTATTCATTTTGCGCTGAATTTTATTTTAAGAAAGGTGCACGACTAGTAATCCTTATCTGTGTAGTCAAAATGCTCTTTCTCCTTCGTTTTTGATTGGCAATCGATTCTGAAGATCAGTAGTTTTCTTTATTAGACATGGTAGGGATACTCCCGGGCTTAAAATTCCGACCCTCGGGCAAGTATATAAATTATTTTAAAGATACGTGTAATAAGCGGTAACATGTAAAGAAGAAAATAAGAATAGTTCAGGGCTGCTTATAAGTTAGTATAAAAATGACTGTGAGAAGCCCTTTTTTATTTCTTATGTATTGCATTTTTCAATCGATGGTATAGGTTTAAACATTCTAGAGAAAATAAATATAGCGGTTGTAATCAACAATCCTTAAATTATAGAAATGTGGGAGGAATTTTCATGGCAAATATAACATATCGTGAAGACTTATTTAAAGATCGAGTTGCTGTTGTAACAGGAGGCACCTCAGGCTTAGGCGCAGGTACAGCTTTTTATTTGGCTAAACTAGGTGCGAAAGTTTATGCTGTTGGATTGAAAGCTGATGCGCTCGAAGTTCCAGCAGGCTTAACCATAGAAGCAGTCGAATTAGATGTAACAGATGAAGGAGCTGTAAAAAAGTTTTTTTCTAAACTAGACCAAGTTGATATTCTGTTTAATGGAGCAGGAGCGAATTTTGAAAATCAATATGACCTTAGTACATACAAAAAATTAATGGATTTAAATGCGAACTCTGTCTTCCATTTAAGTACATTAGCACATCCTCTCCTTAAAAAATCTGACATTGGAAATATAGTTAACGTTTCATCTATGTATGCGATATTCGGTTCTGATATGGCGCCAGCTTACAGTGCAAGTAAAGGTGCAGTCGACCAAATTACAAAATCATTGGCCATTCAATATGCAGATGACGGTATTCGGGTCAATGCGGTTGCACCAGGATGGATCGACACACCTCTAATGGGATCTCTTCCTGATGGTATGATCGATGATATTATCAAACGTACACCAATGGGCAGATTAGGAAAACCTGAAGAAATCGGAAAAGTCGTTGCTTTCTTCTCATCTCCTGCTGCATCATTTGTAACAGGAACAATTCTTCCAATCGATGGTGCTTATTCAATTATGTAAAAGGGGATGACCCTTCAATCACATTTTTGTCATCACTAAATAATAAAAAAAGTTATTCCCGGCAGTTAGGAAAACCTATGTAAATTAACACTAAATTCAGTTCGTTTTGACATAAATCAAATGAAAACACACAGGAAAAATTAACTAGTATGGATAAGCGTTTTTCCTAGTCCAAAGACAAAAACACATAAACTTACTCTTCATACTCTGATGAAGTTTAATTGACAGTATAATTTTTCATTTTATACTATAATTAGAAATAGGTACTTAAGTAGCAGGGAACTACTTAAGACCGGAATTACAGAGCGCATAAAGAGCGGTTGACCAATAAGTTTCAATTACTTAAAAGAAGTAATCCGCTAACCATTGGCAGAAGGGCGGTTACTTCTTTTTGTCTAGGAAAATGACGACGGTAATAATTAAACTAAGTACAGCTACACGGATATACAAGTTGATCGCAAATAAGATGGTCAAGCGCAGTATAATTTTGACCAGGTTCTACCTTTGATTCCCTAAAGAGATTCTATTTCAATCAACTCATAGCAATGATTTTTCTTATGGAACAACAAAGTTAATATTCTATATTTTACCAGCCGTCATATTAGAAAGCCATGAAGCAAAGATATTTAGTAAAAGACACTCATTTTGGAAATCGTGAAATACATTTACTATATATTAAGTACCAAAATTCGATTGTTGTTGATTAGTTGTAAGTAATGTTAAACTTGGATAAAAAGAGGAAGCATACATGTTTTTGGTTCAATAATGAAAAATAATATTAATATTATTATAAATATTTATCATGCTAATATTGTGTGATATTAGATTAAAAGAGTAATCCAAGAGTGATGATTAATATTATAGTGGTGATTATTTTAAGACTTAATGAATTTATAATTTTACATCATCCTTTTTATTGAAAGTGTGTATTTATTTACAAAAGATTTATTATTAAATAACTTTTCTGAATACGTATAACACCGTCCTTAAATGGGACGGTGTTATACAATCTATCCATATTTTTACTTAACATCCACATTCCTCGGTAGGCGTTGAAGAAGTTAAAGGCGTAGTAGGGAAATTCATGGTCTTCCATGCAGCTATACCACCACTTAATTCTTTCACTTTATAACCTTTCTCCAAAAGGATAATGGCAGCTTTTGCAGCTGTATTACACCAAACATCCCAGCAATATAAAACGGTTATTTTTTCTTTAGGAATATCTGAGAGACGACTTTTTAACTCAGCTAGAGGTATTTCTACAGCACCTTGGATCTTTTCTTTTTTCAGATGAGGTGGACCATTCCTAACATCCAATAATACATACTTGTCACTGTTTTGTTTAATGGCTTGCATATAATCCATCGGGCTAAAAGTGGACTCAACACGGTTTCTAAAAAAATCAATCTGATTCATTCATGATTCCTCCTGATTTTTAAAAATTTTAATTAATAGATCTTTTAATAAACGGGCTTCTTGGTCGCTTAAAGAGGATATTATTTTCCTTTCAGATTGTTCCAGTGCACCCCAACAATCTTCCAGAATCTGCTTTCCTTTTGCTGTGATGGTTAAGCAGTATGACCTTCTATCTTGAGGATTTTTGGTTCTGGTTAAATATTCTAATGCCTCTAAATGGTCAACAATACTAACCATTGTTGTTCGGTCAATTTTCAATTCTTTTGCTATATCTTTCTGGGAAGAATTAGGCTTTTCATCAATTTTTATAAGAACGCCATACTGTTTTACGTTAATATTATAAGGTGCTAATTCCTTAGAAAAATCCATTTCAAAGAGTTGCTCAACTTTTCCAGTAATAAATCCATATGATTTAAAAATTCTACTCAATTATAGCCTCCTATCCAACTTAATCACACATTATGATAATCAGTATAACTGACTATTTTTTAAAAAGCAAACTATATACGTATTTTTTCTGCTACCACAATAATCCTAGATTTCGAACTACATAATTAATATTTCATAAAAAAAGTGCTCCAAACTTTGTTAGGATAGGATTTGAACAGTCCAAACAAACCAAAAGAAAGGAGCACCTTATGGTAAATTATTCAATACTAGTATTGGGGGGATTTCTGTTGAACCAACTTTGGAACATGTAACAGCTTAAGGAGGGATTCTACCTCTTCTTGATTATGTACAGAAAATTCGTCTGACCGACCATTTGGAAGACCATCTTTCTGTTAGTAAACAAGGTGGAACTTTTGCATTGTCTGACGTTCTCACGGCTCTTATTTTAGGTCGTATATTAGGGATAGAAAGAATCACTTTGAAGATATCGAAGAGGAAATCCTGCTAAAGCGGTATTTCAAGCGGGATAAGTTACCTGATTACATAGCCTATTATAACGACTTACAGCGGTTTGAAACTGCGGAAGATGTGGAAGGGTTGAAGAAAACAAATAAGGAATTAACGAAGCGTGTCAGATGAACTTTTTTAGAAATTCCTGCAAAACTCGTTACACATGCAAGGAAATGGAAACTGAAATTAAGTGAAACATTTATTCATTTTCCAAGCTGGTTGAAAATGTTAAAACGAGTACATCAGCTGGAATAATAATTTCCAATTGAATATTTTTTTAATTAGCCGTTTGGGGAGGGGGATTTATTAT
>NZ_JAXHDD010000088.1:0-10767 GCF_037072025.1 Pseudogracilibacillus sp. SO30301A
AGATAGCCAAGGACGGAGATTAGGGTGTGTACAATCATATTAATCGTGGTATAATATACGTAGAAAGATCATAAAATAATAAAGACCGTCCATGCTGAAACATGGAGCGGTCCGCATAGGCTGAACCCCGACAAGAGGGGTAGGTAGCTTAGGAAGTAATCCCTCACGTACCCGCTAAAATGCATGAGGGATTATCTTTTATGGTTTTTATCAGAGACGATGAACGCAACCAACATCCCGAAGGATATCATGAGCGTTAGCGCACTAACAATGTCCATAGGCAACACCTCCCTCCCAGCAAGTCTCCAAAAAAGACTAAAGGAAGATCGACAGTGCTATCCAACCCCTCATGCGAAGCCAGTCTATAGTAGTTATTATAATGCGACCGTTTACACTGTAATTACAGATTTCCCGAACGAGATAGCCCACTCCTTTAGGTGTGGGATGAGAGTGAAGTCGGATGCGGAGTGCCACTAACAACCGAAGGTTTTGTGGTGCTTCAAGCATCCGAAAATTTTAATCGTTTTTATAATAAAAGCGTTGCATTCTATTAATAAAACTGATACAATAAGTATATGAATAAATATAGAAGAACCAATACAACCGTATCATTAATCAACTATCATTTCGTTTTTTGTCCTCGATATAGAAGGAAAATATTCCTTCGTGCAGACGTTGAGGAGCGCTTTAAGCAGTTGGTACAAAAAATATGTGAAGAATTAGAAATTGTTATTATTGCTTTAGAATGCGACATTGACCGCACACACATATTTCTCAATGCACTACCAACACTTAGTCCTGCTGATATTATGGCAAAGATAAAAGGAGTGACTTCTAAAAAACTGAGAGAAGAATTTTCTCATCTTCAACACTTGCAAAGCTTATGGACACGTTCCTATTTTGTGTCTACCGCAGGAAATGTATCAAGTGCAACCATTAAACGTTATGTTGAACAGCAAAAAACAAGAGGATGAGTCAAATGTCGCAAACAATAACAGTTAAAATTAAATTGCTTCCAACAAAAGAACAGAAATCTATCTTGCGTAAGATGAGTCAATCATATATCTCGACTATCAATATGCTTGTATCAGAAATGGTTGATGAAAAGAAAAGCACAAAGAAATCGAGCAAAGATATTTCTGCTTTTTTGCCAAGTGCAGTTAAAAATCAAGCTATTAAAGATGCGAAAAGCGTATTCAAAAAAGCAAGGAAAAGTAAGTTCACTACCGTACCTGTACTAAAGAAACCTGTTTGCATTTGGAATAATCAGAACTACTCTTTTAATTCTACACATATTTCAATGCCTATCATGATTAAAGGCAAAGCAAAGAAGACACCTATTCGTGCTTTATTGGTCGATAAAGACAATCGAAACTTTGAACTACTTAAGCACAAATTAGGGACTCTTCGTATCACACGAAAGTCAGGCAAATGGATTGCTCAAATTTCTGTCACTATCCCTACCGATGAAGGAACGGATGGGAAAGTCATGGGAGTAGACTTAGGTTTAAAAGTCCCTGCCGTTGCTGTAACAGATGATGAAAAAGTACGTTTCTTTGGTAATGGCAGACAAAATAAGTACATGAAGCGTAAATTTCGTACTGAGCGTAAAGCATTAGGCAAAAAGAAAAAGTCAAATGCTATTCGTAGTTTAGAAGATAAGGAGCAACGCTGGATGAAAGACCAAGACCATAAAGTTAGTCGTGCAATTGTGGATTTTGCAAAAGATAATGATATTTCTGTCATTCGCGTAGAACAGCTTGCGAATATTAGACAGACGGCAAAAACGAGCCGTAAAAACGAAAAGAACTTGCACACATGGTCATTCTATCGCCTATCACAGTTTATCGAATACAAAGCAAATTTAGCTGGTATTAAAGTTGAGTACGTTGATCCTGCATACACAAGTCAAACATGTCCTAAGTGCGCTGGGAAGAATCAAGCACAAGATAGAAAATATAAGTGTAAATGCGGATTCGAGAAGCATAGAGACATAATAGGTGCTATGAATATTCGATATGCACCTGTGGTTGATGGTAACAGTCAATCAGCCTAAGATGCTATATGCACTGTCTTAGGAGGGGCAATGAGATGCCCTCATCTTGAAGGCTGTTCAAAACAGAAATGGACTGCGAACGATTAGTCATTCAAGAATCCCACCCGTCACACCGTAAGGTGTAGGGCTTGCGACTTTAGTCGTGGGAGTCTCAATGAGAGGATTTTGAGTATCTTTAAATTTCCTTAACAACAAATTATATCAATCTTTGTTTAGTAAATGTAAAAAAGTAAAAACAAGCAGCTTTTAGAAAAAGTTCTGCTTGTTCATTTCCTCAACAACTAAATGCCAATCTTCTAAAAAACAACCACGTAAATTTGGTCGCCGTCTAATCGCTAAAGGATGATAGGCAATCGCTGTGGTATAGCCATTTACCTGATGAATTTTTCCGCGAAGTGTTTTGACCTCTGCCTTTTCATCCCCAAAAAAGCTTTGCACAGCAACGTTGCCCATACAGAAGATGAGCGAAGGCTGTTTTTCCTTTAATTGCTTTTTAAGATGTTTCATACAAGTTTTTCGAGTACTTTCTTTATCATACTTTTTTCTAGGTTGTCTTTTTAGCACATATGTTACATAAATCTCATGCTCACTTAGCCCAACCTCATTCGCTGCTTGTTGTAAAGACTGTCTTGTTCCACATACGAATTCTCTTCCTTCTTTATCTTCTCGCGCTCCCGGATTATCCAATATAATCATTAGTGAAGCATTGGGATTCCCTTCACCCCATATCATACGGGTACCATGTTTAAAAAGACCACACTCTTTACAATCTATAAGGTATTCCGGGGTCGGTTCCTCGGGCCAAGGAACAGGACAAAAATCTGACATATCACATTCCTCCTAAGGGAAATATTTAGTCATATTTTAGTATTCCCTTATAGTCCTTCTGAAACCCCAAGGAAAATAATTCCGAGCATCACAATCGCAATCATAATATATTGCCTGGGTGACATAACTTCTTTTAAAAATATTCGTGATAAAATAACTGAAAAAATTCCGTGCGCAGCAATTAGCGGTGCTGCAATAATTGCGTTTCCAGCCATTGCAAATACGTAGAAAAACTGACCTGTTGTTTCTAAAATTGCCGCCGCCCCTTTGTCACGCTCTTTCAGCAAAATGAACGTTTCTTTTTTTACAAATTTTAAATACATATAACTAAGAACTGCTACAATAAAAAAGGTGAATTCATATGCAAGTAGGGCAGCATCCTCACTAATGAGCTTTAATTCATCCAAGTAAATCCCGTCCGCAAACGTACCAACCCCATCAATTAACGCATAAAGAATTGGAAATGTTATGGCGAGAACACTTAGTTGATATTTGGGGTCAATCGTTTCATTCGCTTCTTTTAAAGCTCTATCTTCTGCTTGTTTTTCAAAAATAGCAAGTCCGATAACCCCGATTGTTACAATAATGATTCCTGCAATATCTATGAAACTCATTTCTCTAGGGAAAAAGATAAATAATAAAATAGCACTAACCGCACCAGCTGAATTTTGAACAGGTGCTGCGATCGATAATTCAATATATCTAAGCCCTATATATCCAATCGTCATCGACAAAATATACATAAATGAAACGGGAAAATAACGAACCATATCAAATGGATCAAAGGTAATATCTTTTATAAAAAGATAACATACAGCGTGAATTCCCATTACAAAGCCAACCATCGTAACAATTTTTAAATGACTGAATTTGTCATCTGGGTTGGAGCCTTTTTTATAAAACAGATTTGCTGCTCCCCAAGCGAATGCTGTTAAGATAGAAAAAATAAACCACATAGTAAAATTATTCTCCTGTCTATTAAAAAATGTCCTTTACTATCTTACCACATTTAACAGCTCGGATGAGCTTACATAAATATAAAAAAGGCAAGTACGCGTTCAGCTATACTGCCTTTTCTTCTATTGTTTGTTTAAATCTAGTTGGTTCATCTACTCGTATCGCAATGAATTTATATTCTTTCTCCCTAACAAATAAAAGAGAAGCTTTTGTTGAATTTTTTAATTTTAAAATGAAATGTGGATTTGCATCTTCAAAGTCTCGTGCTATGAAATCAATTGTATTTTTTGGAAGCTTTTTATTAAGAATGTCTGGATCTTCAATAATTTTCTCGATATTGTCCATGTTAATTTTGATTCGCTTCATGAATACTGATGATATATAGATGCTCTTCTTACTGACTTTTACAGCATTGTGACGGATCGATTGTAAATTTCCAACTATGAAAATGATTGAATAGATATTTAAAATGAGTAATATTATCGATAAAATAAAAAATCTTTCATGAATCCACCAATGGATAACGATCGTTTCAAGAACAATACTGTGAATAAGCATGATTTGCATGGCAATGAAACTCGAATTCTTATGTAACGTAAACGTATTTTTAGTAATAGTAGGCTTCTTGTTCCAACTTAGAAAAGCATAATAAAACATTAGGACTTCTGTACAAATAATTTTGATTAAAGGTGTTGGTTTTATATGTTTTTCAACAGCATCTGGAAACGAAAATAGTATTGGTAAAGAACTATCTTTAACGGAACGGATAATTGATGGTAAGTATTTAACCAATATAAAAAGTAGGAATATTTCCAATAAAACAATCGCACCTTCAACTGCAAAACCTATCCATGTGACTGCAACAAATGGCTTTAAATATTGAATTGGAATGAGAAACCGTACAAGCACAAGTCCAGCTGCAATTGCAATAGTAACATTCTTTACATTCCAATTTTGTTTCCAAGCAACAAATAGAAGTGGTGTGATAAGCGCAAGATCAATGATAGAACCTACTACAACTCCGTTTGGTTTTTCTGGAAGAACGCTCGCTCCAAAAGCGGTGTGATAAAGTGTGATGTTGGCTATAAGTACGAGCAAAAGTAAAACAAGTAAATTTTTACGATGAAAAAGAACATGTTTTAGTATGCTATAACTCCTTTATATACAAAATATAAATGAGTTTCTTAGACATTAGCAAAATATTTTTAAGCAGGTAAGAAACTCTCATGGCGGCAAAAAGCATATCGCCAACATCTATCATGAAAAGTATTTACAAACAAAAGTATAAATCCTTTCTTACTGCATAAGTGCAGCTTTAGTTCTCACCATAAAGGCTTGGCGATAAGCCAAGCTTTCTAAGATTATTCCGCTTCTCCTCTGACTCTTTTGAGTATGTCCTCGTTTGGGGCATCACTATAAAGTTTTTGGGCAGGAATAGCAATTTCAGCGCCTGCTTGTTCAACAATACCCAAAATTTTCAAATTAATTTCTTCTCTTACTTCTAAATATTTCCCCCACTCTGTCGTTTTCGTAAAGAAATACAAGAGAATATCCAGTCCATATTCATCGTATTCATCAACGGTGACAAATATCGTTTCTTGATGGATTTCTGGATGATTTTTTAATAACTCTCGAATGGATTGAACGACAAGTTCAATTTTTTCTTTCGGCGTATCATAAGTTAAGCTTAAATTAAAAGTAATTTGTCGTTTTCCCATTTTGCTCCAATTCGTAATCGGTTCATTTACTAGTGTTGCATTCGGCACCGTCACAAGTGCTTGGGCAAATGTACGGACTTTTGTACTTCGAAAAGAAATATCCTCTACTGTTCCTTCTACGCTTGGTGTTTTAACCCATTCGCCAATTGTAAACGGCTTTTCGGTAATAATGACGATCCCACCAAATAAATTTTTTAACGCATCTTGTGCAGCAAGTGAAATCGCAAGTCCACCTATCCCCAATCCGGTGATTAAAGCCCCAATTTCATAATCAAATACTTGTAAAATAACTGTCACACTAATAGCGATAATGATAAATTGAATTGCTCGAGATAAAAATGGAATTAAAATTTCATCAATTTTTATATTGGTTTTCTCATTAATCGATCGGAAAATCATAGAAGATGTTGACGCTAAATTAAAAAATCCCCAACTAATAATATAAATAATTGCTGCCTTTATAATCTTAATGAACAATGGATTTAAATGATTAAGGTACGGATAATACTTAACAGATAAATAGAGCCCGATGATAATGAAAAACCATTGGAACGGTTTATCAAATGCTAAAAATATGTTTGGAAGAAAATTGCTTCGAGTTTTTCGACTTAATTTTAGTAGGAAGGAAAATACATATTTTGTAAATATTTTTCGAAATAGAAGAAATAACAAAAAAATACCGATTGCAATGCCAACATCTATTAAATATTCATACGAACTAATTAATTCCCAATTCATTTTTAATCTCCTGACGTTTAATTTAATAAGCGTATTTTCATACTTTTTAAAGAAGTTAAAGATTACAATATCATCGTGTTGCGTATCCAACCTTATGCTACAATAATATGAACGATTAAACAATAAGTATGAATTTTAAATTTCATTTACAAAGGAATGATGGTACTATGTCAATCAATATATGGAATGCAGATGTATATGATGATAAGTTACGTTATGTATCTAGATATGGAAAAGGAATAGTAGAACTTCTCCAGCCAAAGGGTGGAGAAGAAATATTAGATCTTGGATGTGGAACAGGAGACTTAACTGAAGAAATTGCCAAATCAGGTGCTGTTGTTACAGGAATTGATGCTTCTAGCGAAATGATTAAGAAAGCACGAGCGAAATTTCCGAGATTGAATTTTCAAGTCGCTGATGCTATAGACTATCGTCGCAAGGAAAAATTTGATGCTGTTTTTTCAAATGCAGCCCTACATTGGATGAAGCAAGCAGAAAAAGTCGTAAAAACAATAGGACAGGCTTTGAAGTCCAATGGAAGATTTGTTGCTGAATTCGGTGGATCTGGTAATGTGATGAGAATTATTTGTGGAATTGAAGAGGTTCTTCAAGAAAACTATGGTATTGATTCAGTGGATACTAGAAACCCGTGGTATTTTCCAAGTATCGGGGAATATACAACTTTACTTGAGAAGCATGGGTTCACAGTTACATTTGCAAATTTATTCGATCGCCCAACTACTCTTCCAGATGGAGAAAAAGGGCTGGAATATTGGTTAGACAGTTTTGCGGATGATTTTTTTCCAGAATTCTTTAAGAAGGATAGAGTGGTGATTTATCATGATATTGCACAAAAATTAAAAAATGAGTTATATAAGGAAGGAAATTGGGTAGCAGATTATAAAAGGCTTCAAGTAATTGCGATCAAAAATTAGCGCGGTTGGAAAATTATCTGATTTTTCTTGTCTTCAGCCATTTTTAACCTGATGTAAAAGGCAATTATTATTTGTGAAAAAGTGTAGTTATCTATCATATACTTATTATAAGAGATGTAATCGAGAGGAGCGGAATGATAGATAATTTCTACATGTTTGTTAATGAGGTGCTGTAAATGTAGGTGTTTTCATGAAATTATTTGTTAAAATAGAAGTTAACAACTTATGTAAGCGTTTTATAATAGGGTGATAGAAAGGAGGGGAAACAAAATGAAACAGACCCGTATTTTTTTCTTTTTAATTATTTTTATGTTAGTTGCATCTTGTTCTTCGGATTATGCTGTTGAACTTGTCCAAACTCAAGTAGAAATAGTGAAAGATAAAGAAAAGACTAGAGCAATTGTAATTACAGAAGGTGAACAAAAAGGACAAGAACTTGTGCCAACAGTGTTGCATTACGAATTTACCATTAAAAATATTGGCAGTAAAAAAATTAACCAAATAGAAGATAAAAACTTAGAAATAAAAATTCAACCCCACGATACGTTAATTGCCTCCTCAAAAAATATTATCGGTTTTAATATTTTTAATCCTTCTGAATATCAGGATACTGGGTTAGGTCATGGTAAAACATATGCTACCTCCATTGAACCCGACCAAGAAGAGAAATTTTCTATTTATTTTGAATTAGGGGTAAGTGAAGAAAACTCCGAAGTATCCCAACCTGTACCATCTAAAAAAGCGTTACAAGAACTTACAGATCAAGCATTAGAAGCAACTCTAGTAATTGTGTTAGATGAAGAAGAAATTGCACGTTTCGATATGGAACCATAAACGCTTTAGAGTATTATAAGATCTATTGTCTTCTGCTTAATTCTGCCTTCAACCTATCTATCTCATTTTGCATTTAAGTTAATTGCAGTCTTGTATCCGGGTTGGTAGGAGCACATGCTGAAGGAATACAAATCCGCTGAGCCACGCGCAAAAGCTTTGCGGATTTACACTAGGATTTGCTTCTAAGATACTAGCAATCGTAACATTAAATATACGGGCGAGTTCATATAACGTATCCCCGGGTTGGATGAGATATGCCTTGTGGTTTGGAGGACAAGCCGGAATAAAATAATGACCAATAAACAGATTATCCGGATCGATTTCTGGGTTTGCAGCTAGTATTCTCAGAACTTCCAATCTGTTCGCGATAGATTGTAGCGAATCCCCAGATTGTATGACATATGGATAATGGTTTTTAGGACACCGGTTATGAAACTAGGATACTCCCTTTTTGGATAGTTTATTCATTTAGAACAAAAAATGTCACCGAAGTGCCTTCCAGAAAAATCTGGCAGGTTTTTTATTTTTGAAATCTACTGAAGTCTCAACTCCCTATTGACAAGGTGTAGTAAATACATGAAAATGAATTTATACATAAATATGGAAAAAGGTGCATAGGAGGTACTTGTTCATGGAGTTGAAAGAAGTAGAAAGTTCACCTAAGTATCAAAGTGTTTGGCGAAACCCGGGATTTATGTTTTTATGGTCTGGAAATGCTATTGCTACATTTACCTTTTATATCTTTACAATTTCCCTTCCTTTAATCATCTATGATTTAACACATTCCCCATTAGCTATGAGTAGCATGAGGGCGATTGAATTTATTCCAAATATAGCTCTCGCTGTTTTTATAGGTGTACTCGTTGATCGATACCACCGGAAGAAAATATTAATGCTATCTGTCTTTGCCCAAATTTTAGTTTTGTGTGCACTCATATTTCTTTTATACACATCGACCATACAGTTATGGCTCATTTATGCACTTGGTTTTATTCTTTATACGTCTTCTTATATGTTTGGCAATGCATTTCATAGTACAATCCCTAATTTAGTTCCTGAAAAACAACTGACAGAGGCAAATTCCTCCATTACTTTAGCATCATCTACGATTGAAATAATTGGACCAGCTTTTGCTGGAATGTTACTACTTTCCTTTAGCTATACGAATGGATTATTCTTCACCATGATAGGTTTTCTTATCTTATTTATTTTCATTGGATTTGTAAAAATACCTTCCCATCAAGGAATGAAAAAAAAGCAAGAAAGCACATTTGTTAATGAGATAAAAGAAGGATGGATAAGTTTACGTGAGAATAAAGATTTATGGGTTCTAACAATAGTAATCTTGCTGGCTAATATTGCTAGAGCATTTACGTTGGCTGTCCTAATATTTTATTCTGTAGATATTTTACAATTAACAGAAGCACAAATCGGAATTATCCTTGGCAGTTCAGCAATTGGAGGCATTATTGCAGCATCAATTGCTAAAAAGTCACTGCACTATTTTAAACGCGGTATCATTATGATACTAGCACTTTTTATTGATCTTATTGGATATATTTTATTAGTTTTTTCATTTACATGGATTCTAATAATCATCGGTATGTTTTTAATCGGTTTTGGAGGCGCAACGATGGGGATACATTATTCCACATTGCGGCAGTCCACTACACCGAATCATTTATTAGGAAGAGTTGCAGGAACATCCTCCATGTTAATGAAATTAGCAGTACCATTTTCGTTTTTAATTTCAGGTATTCTTGCCGAGATAATCGATATAAATTATATTTTTCTGATTTCCTTAGTCATTACTATCATTTTAATTCTATATTTATCAAGATCTTCTGTTGTAAAAATTGACTGAATTTACCTACTAATATATGAATAATTAAGCCTTTTCCATTATTGACTGTCCTGTAGGCTTATATGAGAATGGAATACAGAATGTAGAATATTTACATTGAAGCGGGGATATAATATGACCTTTATCCTTATTTATTTTTTCATCGTATTCTTTTTATTTGTAAACTCAGTATTATATACAGTTATTGCTTAGGCTTATAAAGTGAAATTTATTGAAGAAAAGAAAGACATGGTGGATTAAAAACTGCTATTGAAACAATAAATGTATTAGGAGTTTTTTATATTGCACCAATTGGATCAATTGTCTACCTTAAGGAAGGTACGAATAAACTTATGATTTCAAATCGTGGTCCTATCACGAAAATAGATGGAGAATGTTTGAATATTCGGGGTGCTTATATCCGCTTGGTCTCGTTCATGATGAGGTATTTTATCTTAATGAAGAAATATAGATGAAGTGATTTAAGAAGGTTTTACTGATTTTGATGAAAAACGAGTTAAGTTGTATCAGAAGTGGAAAGAGAAGAATTAAGGTTATTTTAGCAGTAGGAAAGTATAAAACTTTCTTAGACTCGCATATGTGCTGCAACTAAGGCATTCGCCATTAAAGGCTTGGCGAATGCCAAGTTTTCTATAAGTGCGTGTTCAAAAAGGAGGATAAAAAGGATCAAGAAGTTCGAGACGGCGCAATTTCGAGCAGCGGAATGTATGCATTTAGATACATGAGTAGCGGAGAAACAAGCCAACGAAGAATTATGCGCACCTACTTTTATAGAATTCTCTTACTTATACTATATTTCTATAAAAAGAGATAAAATCCTTCTTTTTGTTGTTTAAT
>NZ_JAXHDD010000089.1:0-10609 GCF_037072025.1 Pseudogracilibacillus sp. SO30301A
TAATATCATTATTAGTACCTGCCTCACTTACTGCTTTAACAGTAGCTTTCTGGAAGCGAAGTTTATGGGTTGGAGTATCTGTTATTGTTTTTATTGCAATTGCTAAAATGACTTGGAGTGTTATGTTTGGTGGTGAAGCAGGTAAATCTATTTTTGTGCCTGCCATTGTTGGTTTAGTCATTTGTATTGTATTCATTTATTTAGGGATTAGAAACATGGAAAAGAAGAAGCAGTCAAGTCGTTGAAGATGAACGAAAACAGGCAATTGAAAAAGTTATGGGGTGTGATTAGAATAGAATACTATAATGAAAAGGTTGCTATTGTAACAGGCGGAGCTTCAGGTATTGGTAAAGCCCTTTGCCTAGAACTAGCTCGGTTGGGTACGAATGTGGTAATTGCAGATATGCAAGAAGTTCAGGCAAAACAGACCACAGAAGATATCATTAAAAACGGAGGAAAAGCAGATTATATTCGTGTCGATGTGTCTAGTGAAACAGATGTTCAGCAATTAGTAGAGGATACAGTTCATAAATATGGAAAGATAGATTTCATTTTTAATAATGCAGGTATTGCGATTGGTGGAGATGTAAGGGATCTGACAATAGATCAATGGAAAAAAGTAATGGATGTTAATTGGAACGGGGTACTTTATGGTTCAACAATTACTTACAAAGTAATGGCGAAACAAGGGTTTGGTCATATTGTTAATACTGCTTCAGCTACAGGTTTGATGCCACAGCCGGGTAATGCACCATATTGTGCTAGCAAGCATGCTGTTGTAGGTCTATCATTATCATTGAGACATGAAGGGTCTGATCTAGGTGTGAAAGTAAGTACTGTATGCCCTGGCCACGTACAAACAGACATTTATAAAAATATGACGATTGCAAATGTTAATAATGAAAGAATGGTAGCCTCTTTACCGACCGCATCTATGCATACAAAAGAAGCAGTTGATATTATATTAAGTGGAGTAAAGAACAATTTAGAAATTATTATTTTCCCTAATTCAGTAAGATGGGCTTGGAGATTGCACCGTTGGTTCCCACGCTTGCTAGATAAAGCATGGATAGAAAAGATAAGAAATATCCGAAAATTAAAACAAGATAATTAATCTTCACTAGTAATTTGATGTATCAATAATATTAATGGTGCAAGGTGATTTGATACCCAATGATATTAGAATGTGAAAATCTTTAAAGGTGGAAGATGCCTATTCTTCGCAACCTGGTAGTGAAAAATACGGACTTGGATGTTCGTTAAGATCTTCAAGTGTTAAACTGGCACTTATTCACATATTGGTGTATTATCCCTCCAATCAAGGACAGCAAGACATTGTACTAAGCGAGGGATGAGTGGGAACAAGTACTACTCAATAGTTTAACCCCACTTTAGAACATGCATATGAGATTAGTTCAGGAACCATCTAATTGACTAAAGGGCATAAATTAGTAATAAAAGTTCCTATCCAAAATGATTGATTTACCACATTACATTGGTTAACTTCATTTTAGGTATCAAAGGTATTATTCGTTATAAAAAATGGTTGGATATTCACAAACGACGTCCTACTGTGCGCACCTGGGATGTTAAGTCTTTTTTATTTCTTAAAAAATTGGTTTAAATCGGTACCATATTACAGGTGACGAAAGTAAGGAACTGGTAATTATGAATAGCCACCATTCCTCTAGAAGATTATGGTGTTCGAATTATCGTGTGGAAATTTACTTAAATCTATTCTACATACGATCTTAATTATCTAAAAAAATTTAAAATGAGAGAGTTGATTAGGAAATTGGAATATATAAGGGACTATGCGATGTACACTGCAATTTTTGGTATGTTTAGTTTTGTTTGGTTTGGGTGGGCTCAGGAAAACCCTAGAAAAAATTGGCGTAAGTATATTGGAGTTGCTTCTGGAATCGCGTTGTTAGTATGTTTGATTGGGGTGTACTTAAGCTTGACGCACTGGAATTCGGCTACTATATTGTCAGAAAAGGATACGTTTACTAACTACTTAATTGTTTTCTATACTGAATTTATTATAGCGGGTCTTGGCGCTGTCTTGTTGATAAAAAAGAAAAAAAAGGCTTATGTTGCTCCTTGGGTTGCTTTTATCGTAGGTACTCACTTTTTCTGGCTTGTAAACATTTTTAAAGATCCTAGTTTGTATATACTAGCGGTACTTATGATAGGAATTGCGATATTATCACCTTGGCTATCCAAAAATTGGACGTTGCCAACAGTGCGATCACTGGTATAGGGTCTGGCACATCTTTATTTTGTTTTGCCATATTGGGGTTGATTCGCTACTTATTGGCATAAAAAAGTATTACTGAAGCAATAACTCGCTAAATGGGTGTCATTTTCATGATTATGTTAATTTTTCAATTATTGCGGAAGTTGTTAAAAATATATTGTGTTCGAAAACAATTTTACACTCCTTTTAATTGTCGTTATTTTTTAAGCGCTTGTGCTAATAAATATGATAATGCTATTGATGAAGTAATTAAGATGGAAAATGAATATTATGAGGAGATTTGCTCTCAAGAAATGATGTGCTTTTAAGTGTGTATGATAATGGAAAGTACATTCGGATAGGTGTTTAAATAGGATAATAGGTCAGACGATATAGCATTCTATAATTATTATGAAAAACTAGGGGATTCATATGAAGAAATTTCCGATGAGGATGAATTGGGTTTAGAGAAGAAAACACCAGATTATGAAATAGTGAAGGGAGTAGAAACAAAACTCTAAAAGCAGATAAACCATGTCTGCTTGAAACTCATAATGATTAGTTCCGTGTTATAATCGGGATAGGTGTTGCTTTGAAATAAAGTTCGATAATTTATATAGAAAGTTTGATACAATTACTTTGATAAACTGTATTGTGGAAGGAAATTGATGGTTCAAGGATTGTGAGGTGATGTGCATGGAAATTGTTAAAGACAGGTTGGATATCCGTCCACTTAACGATGAAGATGGTTCTATACTGTACAGATGGCTGAATGACCCACGTGTTCTTTAACTTTTACGAAGGACGTGATAGACCGCATAACATGGATATGGTACGTGATAGATTCTTAAGTAAAACCGGAGTAAACGATATTCTTGGCTGTCTAGTTTCATGGGATAGTGTACCAGTAGGTTACGTGCAAACCTATCCCATTCCAAATGATGAATTATTACTGTACGGTTATTCAGATTCTCTTCGAGTGTATGGAATGGATCAGTTCCTTGGCGAGCCTGATATGTGGAGTAAGGGTATAGGGACATTACTGGTCACTGTGGTAGCCAAATGGTTATTTCAGGAGTATAAGGCCGACCGAGTCGTTATGGATCCACGGGTAGATAATCTAAGAGCCATACACGTATATGAAAAATGCGGCTTTAAAAAGGTAAAGTTATTGCCAAAGCGTGAATTACATGAGGGAAAGTATCACGATTGTTGGTTAATGGAAATGCGATTAGAAAATCATGGATAAGCTTCCTAAGTATCATCAAGGTACCAATCATATAGAACTATCTTCCGTTGTCGGGCGTAATAGCTGAAGATCATAGGTATAAAAATCTTATTTTTGGCATAGGCCAAAATGAATAAAGATAAGTAATAATAGTGGTTATTTGCTCCTGATGTAGAAGATAATGCTACCCCAATATTTCTTTAAGCACTACAGAAACAACTTTATTGTAATTAAACATCTTTTTGTCACTAACTGTGTTTTCTTTTTTATTAAAAAAGGGTATAATGTAATTAGAAATGAATACATTAAAAACGACTGAAGGTGCTCTAACACCTTCAGCCTATACAATAGCTTGGTTCCCTTCAAGGGGGCTGGCACGATTAAGGATATTCCACCCTATTAATGAGCCGTGAACTCAAGGGTGGATTTTATTTTTTGTTATTTTTATCTGACATAATCGCAACAATTAACGCTCCGAAACTAATCATAAGCATTAATCCTTCTGCGGTTGTCATCAGCACCACCCCCTTTCGGGGTGCGCCAACCACCCATGAGTTAACCAATATGCTATTGTCCTCTAATTATACCATCTGATAAAGATTAAATATATTTATTTTCAATATCGCTAGGGTTGAGGAGATAGAATAATGGGAGATAAAAAGAAATTGACTCCTGCTCAACGATTGGGGATTACAGATAAGGTTTTTGATTTAACGATATTACTTACCTAAGATGACTGTAGCTTGAAAAAAGATGAAGTTTTTTCTTATAAAAGTTTAAATATTATACTATAATACAATTAGACAGTTTGCTAAATGTTGAAATGAGGAGTGAATATGAATAACATTTTTAAAGCGTTGGGAGACCCTACTCGATTAAAGATTATTGATTTATTAAGGGAGAAGGATATATCAGCAGGAGAAATTGCAGAACACTTTCAAATCAGTAAACCAAGTATTTCAAGTCATTTGAACATACTTACCCAAGCAGGTTTGGTTTATGTTGAGCGTCGGGGGAATTATCTTATTTCTATTACGGCATGGGTTTAGACCCGTACATTCGAAAGTTTGTCAGATCTTGATTGATCATTCTCTCCATGAGTATTTTATAGCCACTTGTAAGCTGAACTTAGGTATCTTTCACCCGTCTTTACCTAGCTTCATACCCCTAAACTCTATCAAGTTTAGGCGCATGTAGGAGTATCAATGTAGATGTTTTAAGGTGACATATAACCTATCATTCCATCTGTCGAAAACAGAGTTAGATTACTAAAAGTAGTCTTCACATTTCGTAGTTTTACCTACTTGTTGTGAAACAAGTCGCACAATCATTCTATTCATCTGTATGCTCCTCCAAAAACCGTTTTAACCGTTCAAAAGAGCTTGTCCGTCTATACTATACGGTACTGCGTGGAATATCGAGTAATTGACCAATTTCCACATCAGATAGTTGAAAGAAATAGTATAGTAGGACAGTGATACTCTTTTCTTTTGGCAGAGTACGCATTGCTTCTGCAAGTAATTTCGAAGTGATATTCTTTCCAGCCACTTGAAGACTTTGTCCTTCTTCTCCTTCATATTGTTTATCTAAGGTATAGAGTTGATTTTCTTCTTGTGGTGTGAGATCAGAAAATGTCATCTCCTTTGCTTGTAGCTGTCGCCTTTCGTTATAAATATTAATTGCCATGCTTTAAAACACGTTTACAAAAAGCCTTAAATGCACAGCGAACTTGCCACTCGGTACGATCTGGTTCTATCATGCATTTCATCTCCCTTCGCAACTGCAAAGGTGGGTGATGATTTTCCCTTTCATAACCTTCAACAAGTTTTTTTATGAAATGCCAAAGTTTCCAATAATTAATTAAAAAATATATAAAAAATCCAACTGAATTTTAATCAGTTGGAAAAACAAAAAATGTTAATGAATATATCCCTAAAAATAAAAATTGAAATTTCAATCCATTCGTGGGCGCATATTATAATGATTGAATATTGATTTTCAAACTTACTTGGGTTTAAATTTTCTGTATTGAATCCATAAGTAACATGTAACAACTATAAATGATATAAGGTCAGAGATAGGAGTAGCCAACCATACTCCAAGTAAACCTAGGAACTTCGGCAAAATATAAACAAGCGGAATCATCAGGATTAGCTGTCTTAACGAGCTTAAGAAAATTGCTTTTCGAGCATCGCCTATATACTGAAAGAAGTTGGCTCCGATCATTTGAACACCAACAATAGGCATCATACAGCAGAAGACGCGCATGCCAAACGTTGCAGTATCTAGTAGTTGAGGATCGGCGCTTCCGCCAAACGCTGAAACAATATAACTACTAAAAATCTCAATTAATAGGAACATGAAGATGCAAAAGATTAAAACGTACTTTATTGCATATTTCATCGTTTTCTTTACTCGATCTATTGCCGCATGACCATAGCTGTATCCAATAATGGGCTGGATTCCTTGGCCAAGACCGATTATTGGCATATATACAAGCATAGCGATGGTATATATCACACCATAAGCGGCAAGTCCTGTGTTACCTCCATATTCGTACGATAATCTATTGAATACTAGAGAAACCAAGCTTAACGCTATTTGTCCAATAAAACCTGAAAATCCAATAGATAGAATTTGCTTTACTTCATTACAGTAAAAACGCATATATTTATGATGCAGTATAATCCCAGTTTTATTTTTAAAGAGGAATTGTAATGTCAATACGGTACTAACAAAATTTCCTATTACAAGTGCAAGAGCAGCACCACCTACTCCAAGATCTAAAACAAAGATAAAAATAGGGTCTAGAATTATATTTATTAGTATTGCTACAATAAAATTAATAAATGCTCTTTTGGCAAAACCCATGCTGCGTATGATACTATTCATTGATTGGGAAATAACAAAAAATACGGATCCTACTAGAAAATAGGTTGAATACTCCACAGCATAATCAATATTTCCACTATTGGCACCATATAAGTAAAGTACTGGTTTAATGAATATTATCCCCAACACAGCAATTAACAAGGACAGTGTCAGCGATAAAACAAATGATGTACCTACAATTTTCTTGGCTCGTTCATTATCGTTTTTTCCCAGTACAATGGATAGATTTGAACCTGCTCCAGACCCAATTAACTGAGCTAACGATTGCATAACAAGATACAAGCCAAAAGCCACGGTTACAGCTGAGATTGCTAGCGTATTGACCCCCTTAGCGATGAAGATACGGTCAATCGCCATATTGATTGAATTTACTAACAAGGCAAGGATAGCGGGAGTAGATAAATTTCTAATTAATTTTGGTACTGGCATGGTTTCAAGCTTATTAATAATATCACCTCTTATCCTACAATTTAACGTGAGCAAATACTCATGTTTTAGAGTATACTTACACCCGCATGCATTGTCAACAATAATGTGAGTTAAAGCTCATATTATTGTTGACAATTTTACTAAACAAATTTAAACTATTGTTTATATAGGAAAGGATGATACTAAATTGGGAAACAATTCAAATGGAACAAAGCGTCGAATTCCCAAACAAGATAGAAGCATACAAAATCGGGATAAAATCTTGAATGCTGGCTTAAAATTATTTAGTGAAAAAGGTTATTACGATACAACTACAAATGAAATAGCAAAAGTTGCTGGCGTATCAATAGGGAGCTTATATTCATATTTCAAGGATAAAGATGCAATATTTCTTAATATATTGGATAACTACCATAAGAGATTTCTCTCTTTTTTTCACGAAAATGATGAGGATTTAAGCTATGAACTATATGCGCATGATATTAGGCAATGGTTGAAAAACCTTATGGTCAAATTACTCGATATACATGAATCTGTTAAAACATTGAATAGAGAAATGAACATAATGTATCACTCAAAACCACAAGTAGCACGTATTATGGACACACAAACAGAGCGAATACGCACAATGACTATGAGCTTTATCGCTCGATCTGAGAGCAGTGTTTATGATATTGAGGCCACATCTGCGGTTATAGTTGACCTTATTTCCAAAGTAATTGATAGGATACTTTATAAAGAAAACGATAATTTGGATAAAGATAATATTATTGAAGCTACTATAGACATTCTCGTAAAATACTTATCTTAGTAAGAAGATAATAAAAAATAATGGCAATACCATGCAATCATAATGTGAGTATGAACTCAATTATGGTTCTTTTTTAAAATCAGATATTATATCTAAACACAGTAGCGTTGCATAAAAATTTTCCTAGCTTGTCAAACAATTATATTTGGAATTAACTTCCAACCAATATTGCTGATATAACTGGTGCTGGTATACTTCCTTCAAGCATGGATGATGCAAGCTTATGTCTAAAAATATGTGTGCCTTTTCTATCGTTGGGGTTCATTCTAATATTTGTAGCGTCCATGATTTCGTTGACTGCAGTAGAAACGGCTGATCTGCCTATTACTGAATCATCCTGTTTGTTTTTGAGAAAAACAAAAGGCTGTTCACTTTTAGGGCGTTCATGGATGATATAGCTATACAATGCGTTTCCAATCATCGCTTCCATGGGGAACTCTAGTGGGTTAGATGTATTCGACTGTATTATTTTAATGGTATCATTTTCCCAGTCAATGTCCTCTAATTTATATATCATTACCTCCTTAATATAATCATATATGTTACAAAATATAATCCAAACCTTTTTCATTACAACCCCAGTAAAATCAGTAGGTTTCATGAAAAGGTTTGGATTTTATAAAGGTTTGAATAAGGCATATCGAGACAGGATACCGATATTTTAAGGATTTACTCGGTTTTGACCATTATCAGCTGCTTTCGCACAAAGGAATCGAACGATACTGGTGTATTCAATTTCTGACGTACAACTTCCTCGAACACCAGAGAAAAGAATGGGAAGAGGAAGGAATCATCACCATTTGAGACACAGTCCGTCGGATCAGAAAGGAGCATCTGGGTCAATTGCTTGTCTTTGCTTATCAACAAGGGTTAACTCAAAAACCCTTGACCGAAGTGCTAAAATGTCTAAATTTGTCGGCTTAAAAATCGAATACAATCTACCCTTATTTAGTGCGGACTTTTTTAGGGACTTTTTCAAAAAATGCAAGAGTCAAGTTATAAAGGAGGAATTTTGTAAAAATTAGTAATTTTAAATGATTTAAACAAGAAATTTGTAGATTAAAATAACAATGATTTACATTTTAAAAATAATTACATTTTACGGAAAGGAGTTTAGTATATGAAAAAGATTTTTTCAACTTCACTCGTCATTATATTAATCTTAAATTGTTCTTTAATATAAAGGCAATTACCGCGATAGCAGCAGAAGATGAAAGTGATGACGTTACGATAAATAATAGCGACTTTTATGATTATGCTGATGGTGTTATCTATCAATATGAGGGAAATCCTTCAGCGATCGCTAGTAATGGGGGAACTGAGCTTAAGGGAATTATTCAAACTGATCTAGGTTATGGCAACGGACTCGCTATGAATGAAGAAACATTCTTTGTAAATGATAGTGAAGGCAATCTGTACCGAGTAGATTCTAATGGAACATCAAGTGAAATTGACAAGTTTTAGATTTGAATATTATTTCTATAAAAACTCTAATAAATGTTGTCCATTAGACCTAGTTACAAGCCGGCAAGTAGTTGTAAAGGAGGAATTTTGTAAAAATTAGTACTTTTGGGGGATTTAAACAAGAAATTTGTAGGTTATAATAACAATGATTTACATTTTAAAAATAATTACATTTTACGGAAAGGAGTTTAGTATATGAAAAAGATTTTTTCAGCTTCACTTGTCTTTATATTAATCTTAAATCTGTTTTTTAATATAAAGGAAATTACCACGATGGCAGCAGAAGATGAAGGTGATGGCGTTACGATAAATAGTAGCGACTTTTATGATTATGCTGATGGTGTTATCTATCAATATGAGGGAAATCCTTCAGTGATAGCTGATAATGGGGGAACTGAGCTTAAGGGAATTATTCAAAGTGATCTAGGTTATGGCAACGGACTCGCTATGAATGAAGAAGCATTCTTTGTAAATGATAGTGAAGGCACGCTTTACCGTATCGATCCTAATGGAACAGCAAGTGAAATTGGCAAGTTATTTCAACACACTGCCACTGGAGCCATTTCATCAGACGGTACAAAGTATCTTTATGTGTATGACTGGGAAGGAGAAGCATGGCTTTCATCTTTTGATGTTAATACAGGTGAAACTACAAGTCATAAAATTGTAAATAAAACCAATATGGAATTTAATGATCATACAGGAGACGGCGATATCGTTGTTGATGGAGACGGGTATGTATGGCAAGCAACATATAATACACATGGATCAGGTAATTCCTATTTGCTAAGAATTAATCCGAATAATGGAGAACTTGATCGGATTATCCCCGTAACTTATTCGGGTGGCTCTTCAGTTCATCATTTAGGGGAATTAGCATTTCTCGATGATGGGACATTAGTTGGCGTTGATGGACAGTCTAAACCCTATGATATTATTCTTATAGACCCAAGCACAGGGGCTGTATCTGATATTATAGGTGAAATTAATTACGATAGTACCGATTTCGCCTCTAATATTAACCCAACTTTACAATCAAACTTAAAAATTGCGAAATCTGTTTCACCTGAAGGTAAAGTTGCTCAAGGAGAAGAGCTTACTTATACATTAGAAATCTGGAATGATGGGAATGTTGCTTCTACAGAAACGTTTTTACAAGATATGATTCCAGAGGATACTACTTATGTAGCAGATAGCACTACTTTAAATGATAATCCTGTCTCTGATGTTGATGGTAAAAGCCCGCTTGAAGAAGGACTGTATATTAACTCTCCAGAAACAGAAAGCGGAGTGATTTTTGCTGGAGAGAGTAATAAAGCGGTAGTTACATTCAAAGTTACAGTAAATAATGTTGAGAAGAGTACTACAATTAAAAATAAGGCATCAGTATCAAATAGTGAAGATGTAAAGAAAGACTCGAACGAAGTTGAAAATGTAGTACAAGTAAATGAAGGATCTATCGTCATCGAATATGTGGATGAGGACGGTAACCCAATTGCAGATCCAGACACCTTAACAGGAGAAGTAGGTTCTACATATGAGACAA
>NZ_JAXHDD010000090.1:0-10601 GCF_037072025.1 Pseudogracilibacillus sp. SO30301A
GATAGAACAATCGCTACCACAGTAATCTGATTAGGTGTCACCCCCATTCTTGCTAAGCGATTTACAAATGGTCTTAATAAACTTTGGAATTGTGGCTTTATATCATAAATACTCGCCATCCCTATCCCTCCCGCTGTGATTCCTTCATTGATGGATTTCTTACATTTCATAACATCGTAAGTAAAGTGATAATTTTCAGTTTCCTATTTTAAAAGACAGCACTATCCTTGCTACTTCACACTTCCCCTATTTTATTATCTGTCAGGTAATCATTCTTTTCAATGAATAATCCATCTTTTTACATAGTTAATTCTTTCCACCTAGATGAACGGAAATTATCTCCTTTTAAAACGACAAAAAAACCCGAAAGACCTAGTCTCGCAATGGGCATTTTTTACATTTAACTTGTACCATTCTTCTTGTTTATAATGAAATCGTCGATTATTTATCATTATGTAAAGTGTTGTAGTAAAATACATTACCTATATAAACTTCTTCATTCTCATACTCTGTTAATGATCTAAAAAATGAACTAACTAACATCTATAAATATCCCCTTTCTTTACTTTATTTAGGGTGTTTTACTGATACTATATGAGCACATCTTCTCCTAGCAATAAGACCTCAAAGGGACTTTGCCAATCAAGGTCTTGCCCAATCCTAACAATAGAATAAAAAATATTATATAAACATTCCACGTATTTAATCTGCCGTCTTCAACAAATACACCTTTTACCTCACTGGTAAATAAGCCCCAGCGAGTCGGCAATATGAATGTTAGTAACAAATAGAGCTACTGCGACGATACCTTCCAATATCGAAGGAATAATACTCTCCTTCATGATGCTATTCCTTAAAAAATTTGCTTTTTATATTATAAACCAAAAAGAGCTAAGATGGCAGAAGTTGCTCATAGGCATACTCAAATATAATCCCATTTAATCACGCAATTTACCTAGGAGCACTATCATTCTATCTAAAATACAGTGTTAGTTAATACGAAGATTAGAGTGTTTTACATTATCATTACCTTAATCGCTTTAATTCTCTGTTTTAGGTAACAATTGGATGCTATAAGTTACCTTAGTTCCTTGTCTTTTGTAATGTAAACTAAAAGCTAATGAATTTTAATCATATTTATCCAACTATCAATTATCCAATCGTATCCACAACATTTCCATCTGAATCTTTCAGTTCTGTTTTTACAATTTTAAAAGCAACAGATTCTATGGAAGGTAGGGAAAATGTTTTTTCAATTGGTTCAAGTTGTGCAACAAGTTGCTCAACTGCATTTTCATTAAGAGTGATTTCTATTTGGTCTTCATTTTCTTTTATATATGACTCGTCTTCAAACATAAAAATAACTGTAGCTTCATTACTTACTAATCTAAGTGGTTCACCTTTTACCATCCGCCCCCGAATAATCTGCCCAATTATCTTCGCTTGCTTTGCACCAATCGTCAACACTGCAGAAGTTCTTTTAAATAATAACTTTTTGGCTGGTGTCCATGTGACTTGGTCATTAAATAAGAATCCTGTATTTGATCCTTCTTTTTCGCTACCTTTTTGAATTACCTCTCCTATTTTTGAATAGCGAAGAAGTGATTCACGAGACAAATCAGTAATGTACTTCGGCATATACTCTTCGAATACTTGTAAAACACCTAGTGTATTCCATATTTGCATTGCTTCTAATTCGTCCGCTGTTATTCCGACAAGTTGAATAAATTCAACCTTCCCATTCGGAGTTTCTATCTCGAGTAACTCGGAATCATGGATAAATGCAAGCGCAGTTAATTCTGTATCAGATTCAAGACTTAGTGGACTATTCGCATCCATATAATCCCCATTTCTAAAAACATTACCACTATTAAATACGTATCTTGCCAAATTCTGCAATAGATTTAAAGGCCAGTTCGGTGGCTCGGTTTCATTATTCTCTTTTTCCAACCGAAAAGTTAATTCAAATCCATATCCACTATATTCCATATCCTCTAACTCTTTTTCAAACAGTTCAGAAAAGCCATATGTTACGTAATGCCAATGTTCAACTGGTTCTTTCGCATCGTATACACTAATACCTTCTAAAGGATCATTGCCACCTAGCTGATACGAAATCAATGTTCCAAAATGTATTGGTTCCTGATTACCATAAATTTTTTCCATCGCTTGATCAATTGCATCCCAACCCGCATTATTTTCGCTCATCGTCTCCTCCTTTGTAGGGAAAACTCCTACTGGTTATTTCTATATCTATCATACCACTAATATATAAATCTTTTATTTGAAATAGTGATCTGATTAATCGTTTAACTTTTTCACTAACGCTGTAAATGATTCAGCATAAAATACTTTCTCTCTTGTACGTTCTTCATGCTGTTCTTCTGTTTATCTAATATTTGCGTTTCCTTTTTGGCAGCATTTACATGATTCAAAAAAGGACGAATTGCTATACAAGGATAAATAAAATAGAATGTTTTAAAAGTCCCATAAGCACAGACACCAATCTCATAACAATAAAAATTACTCATTTTTCACTTTTTATGGTAATCTTTGATAGAGGTGATGAAAATGGAAAAAAGAGTGTTTATTACCACATTTGAAGAAGACAGTAAATCATACCAAGCATTTTCGGAATTAAAACAAAGACATGTAAAAAAAGAAGTAAATATAGAACAGATGGCAGTAGTGATTAATTCTAAGAAAGAAAATATTGAAATCAAAGACTTTATGGACATGACTGGCCCTGACCGAACATCAAGAGGCAGTATCATTGGGATACTTATCGGAATTCTCGCTGGACCACTCGGAATGCTACTTGGATGGGTGTCAGGAACTGTTATTGGAGCAGCAAGGGATGCACGCGAGGTTAGAGATGCGTTAAGCGTATTTGAACAAACGTTATCTATGATATCGCCGGGGAAAACAGGACTCATCATCATCGCCGATGCAGATAGCCGCAATGCAATTCGAACATATATACAGGATGAACTGGAAGGAAGATTATTACAATTAGACCTCGAACTTGTCATGAAAGAAATAGAACGCGCCCGAGAAACAGAACGCGAACTACAAAAAGAAGCACGAAAACGAATGTTTGATAAAGATAAATAATAAGTGAATAAAATTAGACTTTCAAAAAGTTGTAATAACAAAGTATTATAGCTATTAAATATGAAAAAATATGTTATAATATGTTTAATAAGATGAATAAAAATTGGTTTGAGTTCATAAGAGAGACCACAATAAATAATTGCCTTTGAGGCGGTTATTTAATTGTGGTCTTTTTCATTTATTCTTACTGGAAAGGAGATGTTTTAAATGAACTTTACTAATTTAAATAGAAATAAAATCTTAAAAAAACTTCAATCTGAAACATTTGACCTATTAATTATTGGTGGTGGAATCACTGGTGTAGGAATTGCATTGGATGCTGTCACACGCGGACTTAAAGTCGTGCTAGTTGAAATGCAAGATTTTGCAAGCGGAACATCAAGTCGATCAACGAAACTTGTTCATGGAGGATTACGCTATCTCAAACAATTTGAGATTAGAGAAGTTGCAGAACTTGGTCGCGAACGTGCAGTCGTTTATGAAAATGGTCCACATGTAACGACACCTGAATTAATGCTTCTTCCATTTCATAAAGGAGGAACATTTGGCAAAACGATGACAGCTATCGGCTTAAATATGTATGACTTTCTCGCCCAAGTCAAAAAGAGTGAACGTAAAATAATGTTATCAAAAGAACAAGTGATTGAAAAAGTACCTTTTATTAAAAAGGAGGGACTAAAAGGTGGCGGCTTGTATGTCGAATATCGTACCGATGATGCTCGATTGACATTGGAAGTTGCAAAAAAAGCATACGAAAAAGGTGCAACCTTACTTAACTATGCTCAAGTAACTGACTTTGTTTATGATGATAATAATAAAATAATCGCTTCTAAAGTAGTAGACAGGGAATCAGAGGAAACGATCACGATTAAAGCGGATGCCTTTGTCAATGCGACGGGACCATGGGTGGATGAACTTAGAAAATTGGATTATGCAGTGAATGATAAACATTTGAAATTATCCAAAGGCGTCCATATAGTATTTGATCAATCTATTTTTCCACTAAAACAAGCTGTATATTTTGATTCTCCGGATAAGCGGATGATTTTTGCTATCCCACGACATGGAAAAACATATGTAGGGACAACAGACGATTTTTATGAAGGTGATCCTGCTGCCATGGATGTTAATGAACAAGAGGTATATTATTTATTGAATGCAGTACACGATATGTTCCCCGGCATTAAAGTTGAAGAAAAAAATATCGAATCAAGTTGGGCGGGGGTTAGACCACTTATTCATGAAAAAGGAAAAGCCCCTTCAGAAATATCTCGAAAAGACGAAATTTGGGAAGCTGATTCTGGTTTGATCACGATGGCTGGCGGCAAACTAACTGGATACAGAAAAATGGCGGAAACAACGGTTGACTTACTGTATGATAAATATATCGCAGCTTCGAAATTTTCTCATCAAAGTTGCCAAACAAAAAAGTTGCCAATCTCTGGGGGAGAAGTTGGCGGGTCAGAAAAATGGAGACTATTTAAAGAACAGTTAATTACAAAACTAGAGCAACTCGGGATAAAGCAAGATGAAGCTGAACAATTGTTGAACCTTTATGGTTCGAATATTAATTATATCATCGAATATATTCAATCAAATAAAACAGAACTCTCCAACGGACTATATGCAAAATTAATGTATGCCATTCATCATGAGATGGTTCTGACACCTACTGACTTTTTCATTAGAAGAACTGGAGAATTATTATTTGATATAAAAGACGTCATCAAAGAACGAGATGCCGTTATTTCCCTAATGGAAAGTCAATTCAATTGGTCTTATGATGTAAAGCGACAATATATAAAAGAACTGAAACATGCACTTGACAAAGCTATAAATTTTAAATGAACGGAAACCACTACTTTTTTACATTTGCTAAAAGTATAGAACTTTACTATGATTATTATTATATGAATAGTCTATTATTTTCTACATCAGTTAATTGAATAATAGGCTATTTTTATTTAATATACGAAAGCAATGGATAACGGTTACTGATGAAGGAGTAAAGTAAAAATTTGAGGAGGATTGCTATTGAGCAAAATTGTCGACATTGTGCAATCACAAATCATTGCGTCCGTCAAAAAAGAAAAAGATATCGACATCGCCCTTCAATCGAATGCGAATATCATCTTTTTACTAACTGGTGATTTACTTTCGACCAAAAGATATATAGAAAGAGTTAAAGAAGCGAAAAAGGATGTATTTATCCATATTGATTTTATTGATGGTTTAGCTAATTCAAAAACTGCGATTGAATTTGTTGCTGAAATGTGGAGACCAAAAGGGATTATTACGACGAAAAGTAATTTGATTCAGCATGCTAAAAACGCAGGGTTACTGACCGTACAAAGAATGTTTTTAATTGATAGAGGTGCACTTAAAAGGGGGCTTGAAATCGCAGACCGAATCAATCCAGATGCAATCGAGGTTTTACCTGGTATCATGCCGTCCATCATAGATGAATTAACAAAACTAACCCCCTTACCAATCATAGCAGGTGGGCTAGTTAGTAATGAAACTGAAATTTTACAAGGACTTGAAGCAGGGGCTCTTGCTATCTCCGCCGGTAACCGTAAATTATGGTTTGTCAATGTATAGCTATTATTATATTCGAGTTATTTCATTGACGTTTGCCAATACATAGTCCGGCTTAAACGATGTATTTTCAAGCATTGCCTCTGTAGTAATACCAGTTAAAACAAGTACTGAATTCATCCCGTAATCATTGCCCATCTTAATGTCTGTCTCGAGACGGTCTCCAACCACGTAACAACGTTCAGGAGGCAATTTCAGAACTTCTTTTACGATAAATTCCGCAGCCAACTGTGATGGTTTTCCTAGAATCTGTGTGACATCCTCACCAGTTGCTCCTTCTAACGCTCCAATCATGGCGCCACAATCTGGAATTTGGCCACCCTCTACTGGACAAGTACGATCTGGATTGGTGGCAACCATCTTCGCTCCATTTTTCCAAGCTTGGAATGCATTGTTCAATTTATCATACGTAAATTTTCGATCCCAACCGATTAAAACATACTTTGCTTCATCACTTTTATCAGTCAGTTCGATCCCCATCTGTTCCATTTTATTTGTCAAGGGGGCTTCCCCAACAACCATCACTTTTTCTCCCCTTTGCAAATTCTTTTTTAAATAAAGACCTGCAAGATGGTTTGAATTGATCACTTCTTGATGACTAGCTTGAATTCCGAGACGATTCAATTTTTTAACATAGCTCGCGATTGACTCGATCGATTTATTTGTAAGAAAAATAATTTTATCTCCACGATCACGCAGCTCTTTCAATGTCTCTGCAGCACCATCAATGAGATAATCATCTAAATAAATAGTGCCATCCAAGTCAAAAATAAATCCTTTCGGTAACATGATTTCCTCCATTTACAATTCACTATATTAAGATTGTTTTCGTGTAAAGAAATTTGCCAAAGTTTGTAGTAACAAGACTAAAACAACAAGGATAATCGACATAGCTGCCGCGGAATAATATTCGGCTCGTAAAATGTTTTGGAAAATAGCTAAACTCATTGGAGCCCATTTTGCTGGAGCCATTAGAATTGTAATACTTGTTTCTTTAATAACAGTAATAAACACTAGAATTGATCCAGCAGCAATCCCCGGTATCATGAGTGGTCCAATAATAGTAACGGCCGCCGTAAAAGTAGATGCTCCAAGGTTAATAGCGGCTTCTTCGATGTCCGCCTTTATTGATTGCATTGTTCCAACCGTAGACCGTACCATATAAGGCAGCCTTCTAATGGAGTATGCTATAATTAAAATTACTGCCGTCCCAGTCAATTGTAGTGGCGCCACATTAAATGTCTGGATTAAAGCGATACCAAAAGCAATTCCTGGTACGACAAGTGGAACAGTTGTCATAAAATCCAACGTGACTGAATTTTGTCTTACCACAAAATAAGATACAAAGACTGAAATAATAATACTTAATACTAATGCACCAAAAGCTAGAATTAAACTGTTTTGAATGTTTCCTAAAGAGGAAGTGAAAATCGTTTGATAATGTTTAAACGTATATCCGGTTGGTAATGGATCTTTCCCCCATGTAGTTGCAATGGACTGCATAAATACAGTTAACATTGCTAAAATCGGTATAGATACGACAAACAAAGAAAATGTAGCGAGTGATAAGTTCAAAGACTTGTTCTCAGCTAACTTCACTTGCTTCGGCTTTCCTGACACCGAATCATAATTCTTCCCTCTAAAGAAGAAGTTTTGTCCCCAATAAGCGAATCCTGCTACAGCAATCATAATTAATGTTAAAATTGCTGCGCCACCCCAGTTAAAGAAGCCGGCAATTTCACGATATGCTTCAACAACTAGTAAATTAAGATCTGTCGGTGCCAAAACAATCGGCGTACCAAAGTCTGAAAAGCTAACTGCAAAAATAACGAGTGCTGTCGAAAGCATTCCTGGAATGACAAGAGGAAAAGTAACTGTACTAAATGTAAGCCAACCCTTTGCTCCCATGTTTCGAGAAGCTTCTTCAAGCGATACATCGCTTATTTTAAATGCTGCCACCATCGGCCAAAGCGCATATGGGAAAAAGAAAAACACTTGTACTAAAGCAATTCCGGTAAATGAATATGGGTCAATGAATAACCCTTCCCCACCTAACGAATTGTAAATATATGTCACCCATCCTGAACGACCGAACATAATGATAAATGCATATGCAGAAATAAATGTCGGTACAATTAAAGGTACGGTGCATAATGCACTAATTGTTTTTTTGAATGGCATTTTGGTACGTGCAATCCCGTAAGCAATCGGTACACATAAAACCAAAACAACAACAGATACAATGACAGATAAATATAAACTATTTAGTAACGCACTTAAGTAACGAGTATTTGAAAACATCGACTTAAAATTGTCGAGTGTCGAATTTTTCAATTGATCAATGGTTATATTTAGTGTTTCCATGCTAATTAATGAACCAAAAAAGTTAATAGGCTCATTAGTGAAACTTACCATGAACACAGCAATTAACGGGATAACTAAGAATAATAGAAAAAATACATAAAGGAGTATTTTAATAAGCCCCATACCGGTTAAATTTTTCTTTAACCATTTCATATGAGCAACACCCTCTCAGGTGATATACCTAATTTTACAGTCGTTCCATTCCTCAAAATACTGTCACCAGATTCATAAACAGTATCTGCAATTAAGCGATGCTGATCGACGATAATCTCATATCGAACAGTTGAGCCTAAATAGGTTGCGAGATCAATTTTCCCTTCAAAATAATTATCATAAGTTTGCGATGCTTCATCCAAAAGGATAATATTTTCAGGACGAATAATTATTTTCACCTCATTAGATTCAATAGTTGATTCTGACTTAATTACTTGATCACCAACTTCGACATAGGCTATAGAACCTTCTCTTTTTTTAATAACCCCAGGTAAGATATTTGAAGTTCCAACAAAATCAGCGATGAATGGGCTTTTTGGATTACTATAAAGATCTGTTGGAGTACCTACCTGTAAAATTTCCCCATCCTTCATAACCGCTACACGGTCTGCCATACTCATCGCTTCCTCTTGGTCATGTGTAACAAATATCGTCGTTATTTTAAGATCTTGTTGAATTCTTCGGATGGTATTTCTCATCGAATGTCTTAATTTTTGGTCAAGATTGGATAGTGGCTCGTCCATTAAGAGTACTTTTGGTTCCATGACAAGAGCACGAGCTAAAGCCACTCGTTGTTGCTGCCCCCCAGAAAGTTCATTCACCATCTTATCGGCATGCTCCGTCAACTCTACGTAATCAAGTGCATCCATCGTTCGTTTTTTGATGTCATCCGAATACTTTACTAATTTACTATTGAGCATACGTGTGTAGACACCAAGCTTTTTAAACATATTACTTTTTTTCAAGTCTTGAATATTTAGACTGTATGCGACGTTATCAAACACATTCATATGTGGGAATAGTGCATAACTTTGGAAAACCATCCCACAATTTCGTTCGTTCGGTGATAATTCGTTAACTACTTCATCCCCAATTTTTATTACGCCATTTGTCGGCTCTTCAAATCCAGCGATGCACCTCATCGTTGTCGTCTTTCCACAACCAGAAGGTCCCAAGAGGGCAAAAAACTCGCCCGCTTGGATATCCAAATCAATATTTTTCAACACAGTAACTCCAGAGAAATCTTTGGTTAATCCATTTACAACAACGGATTTCATCTTATCAGCTTCCTTTTACTTTATATTCGTCTGCCATTCGTTTCTAATGCGGTCATAGTTCTCATTTACCCAATCAATGTCTAAATCAACTGCATTCTCCTTAATACTATCTACAGATAATGGAGTAGTTGACTCAACATCCGGGTTTATTGGAATGTGCGCCCAGCTTGCCAAAATATCTTGAGCTTCTTCGCTAAGCATGAACTCCATGAAGTCTTTTCCACCTTCTGGATTAGGTCCATCTTTAATTAATGTAATCGGGTTTACAAGAATAGGAGTTTTTTCAGGAACAACGAAGTCTACCGTTTCACCGTTGTTCTGATGCTCATATGCCATAAAGTCGAAACCAATACCTATATGTGCTTCTCCCATTGCAACTGCTTTTGTTGGAGCAGAGCCAGAGTCAGGGATAGAGTTCGCTTGATCAGTTAGCTTTTGGAAATACTCCCAACCTTCTTCTTCCCCATTTTCCATCATATAGCTAAGTACCATTAAAGTAGACGTACCTGAAGCTGCTGGGTTCGGGAACTGAATTTTCCCTTCCCATTTTGGGTCTAGTAAGTCTTCCCAGTTCTTAGGAGCTTCTTCTTCTGTAACTAAGTCAGTATTATATGAAAAACCTAAAACAAACATTTCAACTCCGACATAATAACCATCTTCATGCTTCAACTTAATTCCGTCTTCCACAACTTCCCAGTCCTCTGCTGATGGTGGGATATATTGTGTAACGATGTCCTTATCAACTGCTGCTTCAAATGGAAGAATCCCCCCACCGCCATACCATACATCTGCCTGTGGGTTACCTTTTTCAGCCATCATTTGGTTTACAAGAACATTTGTACCAGCGTAATGAACGTTAACCTTTTCTCCATGCAACTCTTCATATTTTGCTGCCAGTTCGTTTGACAGGTCAGGAGTTTCAGGGGAATATAAAGTTATAGCCCCTCCACCACCGCTTCCTTCGCCTCCTTCGTCACCGGAACCGTTTTCATCTGCGCACGCAGCTACTAAAAATAAAATGGATAAAACCATCGTCACAAAAAAACCGCGGGACAACTTCTTCATATTCAAATCTCTCCTTTTAATATGTTAGAAAATCTCTAAAAAAAGAAAAGAAGAGATAACAATATAGTAATAGCCTCCTTTTAATAGAGGTTACTATACACAGTTTCTCTTCTCCTATATTCTCTAGAGATATTCAATTACCAATGATTCTATCAAAAGTTCACAAAATTGTAAAGTTATTTTGGTAGA
>NZ_JAXHDD010000091.1:0-9262 GCF_037072025.1 Pseudogracilibacillus sp. SO30301A
TTTTTCTGATGAAGATAGAAAATGGTATCTTTTTAAAGTGATACGTGTTACACTATAAATAACTTAATTGTTCGTGCTAGCAATACAGGATTAATGTCAATGCATACAATGTATATCATCGTCTTGAATTATTATCAGAACAACCAAAGTAATAAACGTGCATGATGCACATGGAGGAATTATTTATGAACTCAGGTTCGGTAAAATGGTTTAACGCAGACAAAGGTTTCGGTTTCATCGAAGTTGAAGGCGGAGATGATGTATTCGTACACTTCTCAGCAATTCAAAGCGATGGTTTCAAAACTTTAGAAGAAGGTCAACAAGTTACTTTCGATATCGAGGAAGGTAACCGTGGACCTCAAGCAACTAACGTTAGATAATAATTTACAGTAAAAGGCTCTTCTTTCACAGAAGGGCTTTTTATTTTTTACTATTTTAGATTTAAGACACTTTTCTAAAATAGTAAATTCAATCGTACAAATTATCTGAAATAATCAACTCTAAAATATATGTTGGGGTAAAAATAAAACCTATTTATTAAAATTAATCAAGTATCAAGAGAAAATTATTTTTGCTTTGATAGGTATTATCCTTGGAAAATCGGTTGCACGTGGTCTTTACGATGAACCAGTGAACAAGCCTTACCGTAGACTAGAAGTGGATAATATGCCTATCATTGTTAGAAAAACTAGATTACAAATTACTTTTGGATGAATACTAGGACAAGTATGGCAAACCTTTAAAACCAGTGATTCGCCAAAAAAATAGTGTGGTAAATGTCCCTGCGAATCTGACTTGCCAAGGTGTTCTTCATCACTGATTATCTTTACATTAACAATAGCAATAAAGGACAATAGTTGTGTAAAGTGTGTGATTGTCTGTTTAGTAAAAAGAACAGATTTTTGAAAGAAGCAATCCCTAAATGTACTTAATTGTTTAAAATCATTAGAATGTATCAAACAACATAAAGATTTCATCGTGATACACCATCAGCAGTCACAGCGATTGATGATGTGCTCAAACTAAAGAAATTCCACAAGAGCTAACATTAGTTGTTGACGGGAACCCGATTTATATCTTAACCCAACACTATTTCGCACAGCGTAACATTGATTTTGATGTAAACAAAGTGATTGGTCTTACAAATGACGACCCTGTTTCAGAGGAATATCGTCCATTAAAACAAATGATTGAAAGACTAAATCGGACGTTTAAAGGCAACTACAGAGCAACTACTGGATTCGATCCCCAAACAGGTTCTATTTTTTATGTGACCTTGTTTGTAGCGTATTTTAATTTCTTACAACCACACACGCAACGCTTGAAAATCAAGTATCAGTAGTTATTCCTGAGCTTAAGATTCAGCCACATATACCTGCTAGATGGACAAAATTAATTGAATTATCACAGGAATTCTTGACCCAGCAACAATCAGGCTAGCTTTTTGTTTAGCTGAGCACGACAAACTAGCTATCGGCGAAGGGAACTCTTGACATACCGAACTTGACAATGGTTTAAAATGGGAAACGTCAAGGGCTATTCAGTCTGCCTTCTTTTTGTCCCTTTCGCCCTTAACACCTCACACATAGTTTAATTGGAAACATAGTTTGAATTTATTAGCTATCTAACTTACTTCTTCTCATTTAAAGGTTCGTACTATTTGTGCAATAGATAGTAATATTCCTGTAATTAAAAAGAAAAATGTTAGAAATAGTGAAATGTTGTAATAAGCCTTTTCAAATATAAAAAGATGTGGCCAAGGTAAGTAATTTTCAAGTATCACTGTCGAAATTTCTATTACTGTATACATTGCGATGATTACAATAGCAATCTCCAGTGATTTTACGAGTGTCAATAAGCTAACGCCAATTAATTGATAAAAAACAAACAATAATATCAAATGAATAATCATGATGAAATTAAAAAAACCTATTCCCATCGCAAAAATAAGCAGGATCATTAAAAGCAATATTATCAGACCATGGAAGATACCGTACCGTAGGAAATCATAGGCTATGTTTTTACTATAGTAAGGTAGAAGTGTATCTGTTGCACCTTCATCATAAATTGAACTATATAGAAAAACCAAGTGCAACCCAGCGAACGGTATAGCTATCCCTTGTAGAAAGATATATGGTAAGTTAGATCCTTCTGGATAACTTATGAACATAAGTACCAATGTTAGTAGATACCCTATAAAAGGAATGGTGTAGATTCCTTTTATCAGTTGGAAATCAAACTGAAAGTGATATTTTAACTTATTCATGAATTCGGCTCTCTTTCAATAAAGTTAAATAACCATCAATCAATCTAGGTGTGACTTCTTTTCCTACTGGTTCATCCGACAAGAATCTTACTGCAATATGTGAACCATTATCATCTAATTGAATCACTTCATATTTGGCAATAATTTCATCTAATTCTTCTGGTACTACTTCTAATTGATATGCTTTCTGATTTGCTTTTTTCTTCAGTGCTTGTGGATCCCCCTCGAATAAAACATTCCCACCTTTAATGACACCTATACGATTACATAAGAATTCGATATCCTCTACTAAGTGTGAGGAAATAATTACAGTGTGTTCTTTACCTAGTGTCTTTAACAAATTTCGAAAACGAACCCTTTCTTCAATGTCCAACCCTGCTGTCGGTTCATCAAACATTAATACGGATGGCTTTCGAAGTAACAACTGGGCAATACCAACCCGCCTTCGCATCCCACCAGACAATTCCTTCATTTTTTTCTTCTCATGTTCCTGTAAATTCACCTTTTCTAGTACGTCTTTAATCATTCCTGCTGTTACTGAAACCTTAATTCCCTGTAGAACTGCAATATGCTCCAGTACTTGATATGTGGTCAAATCCGGATATACCATAAAGTCTTGGGCTAAGTAACCAATGGTGTCAATCTTTTTTACATATGACTTTGTACTAATCAACTGGTCATCCAAATACACACTACCTGATTGAAATGGCTCCAACCCTGCTAATATTTTCATTAATGTAGTTTTTCCTGCTCCATTTGGTCCTAATAGTCCATATACACCAGAAAAGGATAGTTTTACGTCTGATAGAACCAACTTTTTCTTATATGCTTTATTCAATTCTTTTGTATAGATATTCACTGGACTTTCCTCTCTTCTACAAGTGCTTCCACGTCTTCCCATGTCCATGTATCATCCATTTCAAGATACCATTGCTTTAAGAAACTTTTTCTATCTTCTGTTCTCCACCCAACGAAGGCAGCATGAATGTCATAAACTCTTTTTTCTAAAGATGTACCCAGTATTTCTAATGTTGGAGTCTGAAAAGCTACTGGATAGTTGTGTTCCTTTCTAATCATGACAGATGTTAAATTTACCCACTCATTAAACATAGCTGTAGGACTTTTTTGTTCCACTAGAATTTGTATTAAATACTCATCAAATACACTAAACGTATCAGGATGTGTCATTGCTGTGGTGATTCCACCTGCATTATATATAAGATGATCTTTATTTATATATGAAGATGGTCCATTCAATACAATTTTCGTTGGAGGTTCATTTACATTTAACGGAACAATTTGTCTCAGCTCCTCAAAGTTAATCTCCAATCGTTCTATGATTTCTTTTGTTTGTTCAACCATGTTGGTCCAATCTGAAGGATAGATCACTTCATAACCCTGATACTCTAGTTTATTTCCTTGACCTATAATAATAGAGAGCCCACTTGAGTTTCCCTGATAATTTTCATTCGACCTTTCCAAATTCGTGAACAATAAGTTTTCTGCTTCAAGATAGAAATCATAAGTCTCATTTGCATTTGCAACATTGTCGGTTAGTTTTATATAATCCGAACCATCCTTTTCATACATATGCTTCTCTCTTTTTTTAGGGTACCACGCCTGATTGGCAAGCAACACAACTCTATTATTCGTATATGGTACTAATTGTGTGTGTGTTATTTCGTACACAAATTCTATTACTTTGAAATCATCTGTATGGCTTTCAATTTGAACAATATCGCCCTCTCTCGAATAACTCACTTCATTCCCGTCTACCACTATTTTCTCAATTGGAAAAGCGTAATATAATTGAAAAGATGGCTTGTCCGTATTAGCATGAAGAAAGAACAATTTAGCATTTACTTTATTCTTATCTATTTGAATATCATATGCTTCTACATCATAATTAACATCTGTAGTCACCGACTGGAACTGTTGATATGCTGAAACCTCTTTATTGAAATCAGCATTATTAAATGGACTCGTATTTGTGGTAATCGACATTCGACCAGAGACAATGCTAAAACAAAGAAGGAGAGCCACAATGAATGTCATTATTCTTTTCTCTTTTTTAATAACTGCCCATTTGATAGATGCAACTGATAATAGGAATAAGAGGATTAACAACCACGTGAGCAATCTCCATTCCAGTCCATCATATACATTAAATCCGATATAGGGACTATAGAGGGAGAATATACTAGAGGGTCCTATGCTTAACAATGATTCCCAATCTTTTGTTCCTATTTCCCGAAAGAATGGCGTAAATAATTCTTGATTCAATCCTCCTGTTAAAAACCAAATCAACACAATGAACATCACACTTATTTTTTTATCACCAAAAATAGATGCGATAACCAACCCAATTAATGAAGCAAACAGTAGCGGAGCAAACATATAGTCCACCAAAAGTCGAAACAAGGAACCATAGATAGAGGAAAATTCAACGCCTGCCAAATAATAAGTCATTACAAAAATACTATAAGTCAACAACAATAAGATTAATTGAAATATAAAATGAATACTAAACAAAACTGTTAGTTTTTCGAGAAGTATTTTGTAGCCATCTGTAAAATATCTATGAATACCATATTTTAATTCATTTGAAAAAGTAAGATAAAAATATATCATATATAAAAGGGAAAATAATTGTATAATAACAATGATTTGCCCTGGAAGATTTCCATAGTCTTCTTGATCAAACCATGTATTGAAAAACCTAAAAATTTGTACAGATATTAACAAGATAAGACCGATACTGGCTATAAGATAAAGCCAACTCTTACCCATATTTTTAAAATAGAAAAACAATAGATACTTTATCCGCATATAAATACACCTATTTTCATATTCTGTAGAAAAGGAGAAGTAGCCTGATGGCCTCACCTACTTCTCCCCGTTCGGATTGGCTATTTGGAGAAATACTAGCATGGCTGTCATCAACTTTAATAAGGAAAGGTCTGGTAATGACTAAAGTGTATATTAGATAGGCAAGTCACAATACGCTTACTTATCTATATTTGTTATGGCATAAGTTGGATGTTTGTCAATACATTCTTTTGGTATATCAAGACCTTTTAAGTCAGATCTATCAATTCCACCTCCACCACCTTTTAAATGATCTCCCTCCAATATAGTCCCATGGTCTGCAATTTTAACACCATGCAAACCGTTTTCTGTATGTGGAGTTGTACCTTTAGGCCAAATAGGAATCTTAATCCCCTCTAAATCTTTTTCATTATGACTTTTAATAAGCAAACATTGTGTTTTGGTATCATATTCAAGTACCCCTTCATGTTGACAAATTTTAAATATAAGGCAATCATCTTATCTACTCTTTTATATTCACTCTCATCCCTACTGTATTTTGCATATTAACTGCGGGAGTAAATTGACTTCGTTTTACGTTTGAAATTGTCTGATAGCCACTGTGTATTCCATAAGCAGTACCTCCATAAAACCAAGGTCCACCACTATCACCACCGCTTGTAATATGACGACTAACTGCAGTCATAACTTATAGCCGTCTCGTGCTGTGTTAAGTTTATATACTATGTCACATTTGTGACCGGTTTTTTTACCAAAATTACACAATGCCATTCCCTTACGTGGCTTACTTACAGCAGTTGCATAGCGTTTCTTGTTCTTAGCGTAGTAAAAGGTTCGAGTAGCTGTTTTGCTACCCACACTATACCTTGATAGATCTCCGTATTTACCTTTATGTGAACTTTTTGGAGATTCAACAAAGTAATCATCCAATCAAATGGAAGTATTTTTTAACTTATTTGTTTGAATGGATGATAATGATAAAAACTTTACTCCATTAATAAGCTCATTTGAGCTGTTTATAATAATAAAAAACTAAATTATTTTTTCATTGTGAATAGTTCCATACATTTCCCTAAACATAAAAGATTGCATACTCGTTTATGATATTAACTATTTGTATAATAACTGTGTCCTTAAAATTAGCATACTATATAAACAATTAGTATTTTCCGCAAAAATCCCCTAAACTTTTAGCATAAATTTTAGGGATTCCCCTAAAACCCCAAAAATTCGCTACTAAAAATAAAATTTATTACAACGATCTTAACCTTCCAATTCCAAATCTAACAAACTATTACTATTTTATAGGGAATTTCCGATTTCTACATTACTAGTTATCAATCACTCCTAACTTAAAGGAATATAAAACACCTATTCGTTAACAAAAGGAATTTGCACTTTAAATAGATAAAGATTTACAGCGAAAAATGACTAAACCAATGTTATAATCTGGTTTAGTCAATATAATTATTTTAGCTAGTGGCTAGTGCAATAATTTCTTAGACGTAAACCGATAAGGTGATTTGGCGAACCGAATAAATATTTTTAAATCATCAACAAACGGTAACATTTACATTATTAATTTCTAGCTTCGTTTATTCTGCTATCAAAGAAGTGAGTGTTGCTTTTTTAGTAGATAAGAAAGTACATAAGTGCAACTAAGGCATTCGCTATAAGGCTTGGCGAATGCCAAGTTTTCTAACAGTAAATCCATCCACTTATTATTTCATCAATCCTAAATTAGCAGTCATTAAAATCGATTCTCTAATGTAATTTTTCAATTCGTTTGGTGTGTTAAATTGATTTCTGATCTGGTGTATTTGTCCATTATGTAAAAATAAAATTTCATCCGCTAGTTCTTGTGCGATATCAAGTTGGTGAGTAGAAACAATAATTATTTTCCCCTCCGTTTTCAATTTTTAACACACCTGTTATCACTTCTGCAGTAACAAAGTCAATTGCCACAAAGGACTCATCCATTAAAATATACTCATGTCCATATTTATTTCAGGAGAAATTCGATTATTTATATCTTAAAAGTTAAAATAACTTTTAGCAAGTCGCTGGCAATATAGGCATATCAATTGAAGTTTCTACTGGTTGTTGCGTTGCATTTCTAATCTCTTTAACACACCTCGGAAAACGAATAATAGGCTATCTTTCTCTTTAGATTTTATGAGAAAGATAGCCTAGTTTTAATTTTTTACTTATTTCAATTGAAACACTAAAAAACAATAGTGCAATGGATTTCAATCATCTTCAAGCGTTTTATTTCACTGCAGTTGCATGATCATGTTTTCCATTAGGCACTTCCAAGTTGAGTGTTTCTTTTCCACTAACTCCAGTCCAGTCAGTGCTCCACCAAATATTTGTGTTATTATTTTTTACTAATGCTCTTCTCTTACTTCCCTTATTAGATACTATGGTGGTGTAATATGGCTTTGCATCTTTATACTGTATAAAGTGGAAAGTACTTTGGCTTAAATAATTTTTTGCAAAAACCTCTTGTAGATTTGTTCCCACCTGTTTTTATTTATATTGAAATCACTCGATCACAATAATGACACACATCATGATCATGTGACACAATAACAATTGTTTTCCCCAACTTATGTAATTCCTTTAAATGTTTCAAAATATTTACCTTGTTTTCATTATCTAATGAGGCTGTTGGCTCATCAGCAAAAATCACATCACAATCTTTAAGTAAAATTTTTACAATCGCAATTCTTTGTTGCTCTCCACCTGAGCATTCAAATACTTTCTTGTTTAAAATCCCTTCATCTAATCCTACCTTCGTCAAGGCACCCACCATTAACTCAATTTTTGCTTTTTTATTTTTATATTTTAGTTGCTTGATTAAATTTAAATTATCATAGACGGTTTCATTATCGATTAACCCAAAGTTTTGAAAGATAAAGCTTATTTTCTTACTTAATAATTTTCTTTGTTGGGCTCTTGTATGAATCAGTTTACCGTTGTATAATATTTGACCAGCATCTTTCTTCTCAATTAATCCTAAAATATTTAATAAGGTTGTCTTGCCCGAACCAGATTTTCCTAAAATACAGACCATTTCCCCTGATTCAATCGAGATATTAAACTGATCAAAAATGATGTGTTGACCAAACCTTTTTTTCAAACCCTTCAACTCTATTTTCATCTCACTCACCTCAAACTTTCAGAAAAATGTCTCGTTTTTAAATGAGTTGTAATCCAAAGCACTAGACCATCGATTGCCAGGTAAAAGGTGATAATAAAAGCCGCATCACCGAAGGGAAAATCCAACCATGTGTATAAAATAGCTTGAGCAACTAACAAAAATAAAACAACTACTTTTAATTCACCTAATATTAAACCAATCGTACTACTTCCTTCACTTTTTAAAATGGCGTATTTCTTATCATTTATTTCACAATTCAATATTGATTGTTGATATGTATTCATAAATATTGCAAGTATTATCACGATAAATATTGGTAAAATCGTCTTTAATTCTTGTAAAAAAAACGCTCTATCAGAATTATACTGCTCCTCAACTGACTCAACATAGAAAGGTGAAACTTCATTATGCTCTAAATAAACATTATCAAAGTATTCTTGAGCGTCAATAGAGTTCCCATCATACTTGAAGTAAGCTATGTTGGACCCAATACCTGAAGTGCCTTCATATACAAATAATATAACTTCGGAATTATTCACCCCGTAATAAATGTAATCATATGGAACAATACTATTTAATTTAGTATCCGAATAAGTCAAAACTTTACCTATCCCATTAAACCCTCCATACATTTCATTATCTAAAGCTTCCAAAATTTTATCTTTTTGGTTTACTAATCTTTCCGGTATTAGTACATAATTGTCCTCTTTTATTTTTTCGGCAACCTCCCGAGAGAGATTGAGATGTACATATTCTTTAGAAACACTATGTACAAGCATATTACTTCTGCCATTATCTATAGGTAGCTCTTCTAAATATGATATTTCAAAATAACTATTTTCTTGAACTAAATATTTTTTTACTTGCCCCTCTTTTTCTATATCCTCTTCATCTTCACCCATTTTCAAATTAACTAAATGCTGTGGTTTCACACTGGTGGTACTATATAAGTTTTTGATGTTATTTAAGTAATCTTGTTCGGTAGTTACAATATGTATATATCG
>NZ_JAXHDD010000092.1:0-9112 GCF_037072025.1 Pseudogracilibacillus sp. SO30301A
GTCGAGTCATTTTTCAAGACGTCGAGTCGATTTCAAACATGTCGAGTCATTTTTCAAGACGTCGAGTCGATTTCAAACATGTCGAGTCATTTTCCAAGACGTCGAGTCGATTCAGAACATGAGGAGTCGTTTCGCAATATATACCTTTTCCTGAGATACGGAGCTGATCATATAGACTTTTACGTCACAGTTTATGGAAATGATCAATTATTTTAAAAAATTCGATGAAGAATCTAAACTAATTCAAACTTCAACTGAGGAATTTGAGTAAAATTTTGAATTGTTTTCATTAAATGAGTTTTATATATGCTTATTTTTTGTTGAAAAAGTAACTTTTTAGTAGAATTATTATATTTTTTTTACAAAATGGTGACATGGATTGGTTGTATACATAGCATGTTGTCCAGGCTAAGTGTTGATACACTTGTGATTGTAATTGTCAGAAAATACACTTTCCATGTAATGAGACTGTAAAGTATTCGTAACCGTACTGATTTTGACTTAGCCTTCGATATTACCATATAATTGGTAGCGAAATAAGGAGGCTGAAATATGCAAAATATACTTAAACCATTATTGGCTGTAAAATCCAAATCGGGATACTCCATTTTTACGGCAATATTGGTAACCTTGTTTTCAACGTGGGTTATATTTGATGCAACAAAAGCCGAAGTAGTAATCGCAGCAGATGGAGAAGTTCAAGTTGTAAAGACGCATAAGACAACTGTCGGCGAGCTGCTAGAAGAAGTTGGAATACAAGTGGGAGAATATGATGAACTCTCACATGCAGAAAATGCAGAAGTATTCGATGGTATGAAAATTAATTTTGACACAGCTAAAGAGGTTCTTTTAACAGTTGATGGAGAAACAGATGTACATAACACAACAGCTGAAACAGTCGGTGAATTTCTTCAAGAAGTAGACCTTGATATTTCCGAACATGATAAACTCTCGCCCAGTGATATGACCGAGATAAAGGAAGGATTGGAAATTAAGGTAGATAAAGCATTTAAGGTATTAGTAAATGACGGAGGAAAAGAAAAAGAATTTTGGACTACTGGCGGAACTGTAGAAGAACTATTGGACAAAAATAATATAAAAATCAAAAAGACAGATAAGGTAAAACCTGGTTTAGCTGAAGAAGTAACAGAAGATATGGAAGTATCCATTATCCACGTTGAAAAGGAATCCCTAGAGATAGAAGAAAGCATCCCTTTTGAAACTGAAGAGCAAGAAGACTCTTCATTAGAAAAGGGTACTACAAAAACTATTTCTGAAGGAACAGAGGGAAAAGTACTTAAGATATACGAAGTTACAAAGGAAAACAAAGAAGAAGTAGAACGAGAACTAATCGAGGAAAAAGTGTTAGAAGAAAGTAAAAACAAAGTAGTGGCAGTTGGAACGAAAGAGGTTCAAAAAGAAGAAACTACTAAGACTGCTGTAAAAAATTCTTCAAATGAATCGTCATCGAATGAATCATCATCGAATGAGTCATCATCGAAAGAATCATCCGAACCAAAAAATGACGGTAAAGTATTCACGGTAGAAGCTACCGCTTATTCGGCAGATTGTTCTGGTTGTTCCGGTGTTACTGCTACTGGAATTAATATTAAACAAAGTCCAACACCAAAAGTGATTTCCGTTGATCCTAATGTTATTCCATTAGGTTCCAAAGTTTGGGTTGAGGGGTACGGAGAGGCAATCGCTGGTGATACAGGTGGAGCAATTAAAGGAAATAGGATCGATGTCCTTGTAAGTTCTGATTCCGAAGCAAAGAACTGGGGTCGTAAAACAGTTCAAGTAAAAATTTTAAACTAATACATTTTAAAAAATACTCTTGTCAGAGCTCTGGCAAGAGTATTTTATATTGAAATTATCCATAAATAATTAATCCGACATAGACTAATGATAATATCAACAATCTCCAATAAATTACGTTATAATGGAGCAAAAAGAATCGAAAGAGGAACGTATAGTGAAAATTAAAGAGGTAATTGTGGTAGAAGGTAAAAGTGATACAACAAAAATAAATCAAGCAGTACATGCTGATACAATTGAAACGAATGGTTCAGCAATTAATCAGGAGACATTAGAATTAATTAAGCTTGCAAATAATAGGCGTGGCGTGATTGTTTTTACTGACCCTGATTACCCAGGTCAGCGTATTCGTAATATAATTGAAAAGGAAATACCTAATTGTAAGCATGCATTTTTACCAAAAGAAAAAGCAAGATCCACATCATCGAATAAGAGTGTCGGGATTGAGCATGCATCGGTAGCAGATATCCAAGCAGCGCTCCAAAACGTATATGAAGTAACCCTTTTGGAAAAGAGCGATATTGAAAAAACAGATTTGCTTCAATATGGATTAATTGGTGCAAGTAATTCGAGGGAGAAAAGAGAGCTTCTCGGAAACCTCCTTCACATAGGGTTTACAAATGGAAAACAATTATTAAAAAGGCTTCATATGTTACAAATTTCTAAAGATGAATTAGATTGGGCAATGCAGCATATACTAGAAAGAGGACGAGACGATGACTAAAGATTTTATTGCAACTCCTAACCGAACGAAAGAAATTTTAAGAAAATATGGATTTTCATTTAAAAAAAGCCTGGGACAAAACTTTATAATTGACTCAAATATATTACAAAAAATGATTCATGCAGCAAAAATTGATAAAATGTCTGGTGTCATAGAAATAGGTCCCGGGATCGGTTCTTTGACAGAACAACTTGCATTGGCTGCAAATAAAGTTATTGCATTTGAAATTGATCAACGTCTACTGCCGGTATTACAGGATACCTTAGCAGCGTATACAAATATCAAAATAATTCATCAAGATATTTTAAAAGCAGACTTACATAAAACAATTAAACAATATTTCACATCAAATCTGTCGCTTCATATTGTAGCAAACTTACCTTACTATATTACTACCCCGATATTAATGAACATTTTACAACAACAAATACCTGTTGAACGAATTACTGTTATGCTGCAAAAGGAAGTGGCCGAGCGAATGGCTGCCGGTCCAAATACTAAGGAATATGGCTCATTATCCATAGCAGTACAATATTATACGGAAGCGCATATAGTAATGGATGTTCCAAAAACAGTGTTTATTCCACAACCAAACGTGACTTCAAGTGTATTGCAATTAGTTAAAAGGGATTCTCCCCTTGTTCAGGTAACGGATGAACAATTATTTTTCTTTATTGTTCAAGCGAGTTTCAGGCATCGACGAAAAACGTTAAGAAATAATTTAATCAATTCTTTTAAGGATAGATATCCCGTTGATCGTATCACCAATGTTTTAGAACGAACAGAAATAGACGGGGGGAGAAGAGGAGAATCTTTAGCCATTCAGGAGTTTGCCCTATTAGCAAACCAATTTTCTGAAGCGGAATTTAAGCTTTGAGAGACTATCCTTATTAGAATAGTCGAATTAAAAGTTAAAAGGAAGTGACTAAACCTGTTGATTTTTGTTTATCATCCTGTTATAATTGAATGTTTTATTTGACTAATAAACAAGCTTATGGTAAGATAATATACAGTGAGGTGGAGTCCTAGTGAAAACAATAATGGAAATTAAAAAAGGTCTTGAAGGACAAATTGGTAAACGTTTGAAGTTAACTGCCAATGGAGGCAGACGGAGAACGGTTATCAGGTCAGGAGTTTTATCGGAGACATATCCTTCTGTTTTTGTTGTAGAACTAGACAAAGATGAAAATGCATTTGAACGTGTATCTTACAGTTATGCTGATGTTTTAACAGAAGCAGTAGAAATTAATTTTATAGATGATAGAAGCCAAGCGGCAGGAGAGTAGTAAACAGCATTGTTTACTACTTTTTTGATACGGGGAAATTTTTGTATTAAGGAGGATGTTCAAAAAGTCCGGTAAAAATGACACTGCGAATTTCTTCGTTGGCTTTTCCGCTCCTTACGTAAATTCATACGCTCCGTTGCCGGGAGCTACGCTCATTAATAAGCTTTCACTTATCGAATGTTTTTGAAAAATTTAACACGTTTTTTTATTAAAAATAAGTAAAGAATATAAATGTCGTAAGAAGTCTTAACCGGAAAGGAGATGCTCTTTCATGGCCAGACGCCGCGGAATTATGTCAGACCAATTGAAAGAAGAAATTGCCAAAGAGTTAGGTTTTTACGACACTGTTAAAAAAGAGGGATGGGGCGGAATAAGAGCTCGAGATGCAGGTAATATGGTAAAGCGTGCAATTGAAATGGCAGAAGAAAATATGCAAAATAAAGGCAGACCCTAAAGGGTTTGTCTTTTTTTATGGAAAAAAGTATAAATCCTTTCTTGACTTGAACTGGCTAAAACGTGACGTCCTGGGACTGCGCTCACTCGTCCCATCGAACTAGCATTTGCACACATGTCCCACCAATATGTCAGTACTAGCAACACGTCAATAGGCGTAACCGCAACTAAGTTATTCATCGTAAAGGTTTGCACTCCCGAAACATAAGAGCAGCATCACCTCTGTCTTTCGCCATTACGGCTCTTTAGGTAGGTCGGCCAAGAACAATCTTTTTAGACGAACGTAGGCATACGCTTAGTGATGAGGGCTTGTTTTCTTTAACGAGTGCCAAGTTTTCTAATGATTTTATCATGATTTGGAATAGATCGCTCGTTGTGAACTTTCATTTTCCGTAAATAAAACTTAAAATAATCATAAATAAAAAGCGATGTTTATTTAAAAGATGTATTCAGTCTGTTATTATATGTGTGGGGGAGGCGAGTAAATGGCTAATAGGAATAATTTTTCAAAAAGTCAGTTTGATCGAATGAAGCGACTTAGTAAACGATTTTCAATGACAGTTGGTATTGTTATTTTCTTAATTGTAATTTCGTATATTGGATTTCAATTATTTACGGAATATATATGGATGGATACGCTTAACTTTGGAGAAATTTACACAACTATTTTATATAGCAAGGTACTTTTAGGTGTATCAGGTTTTATCTTATTTTTTATTTTAACTTTTTTAACGTTATATTGGATTCGTTTAAGTTATATGAATCATTTTAGCCCTGTGCAATTACCTAGTTTTGTGGCAAAAGGGAAAATTGCTTACTTAATTATGGGAGCTTCTGCAGCTTTTATAGGTCTTATTGGTAGTTTAATAGTTCAGGGGCTTGGCTGGGAACCGGCCTTAAAATTTATTAATCACACTTCATTTAATAAAGTTGATCCATTTTTCGGTATGGATGTTTCATTTTATATTTTTACATTGCCGTTTATTGAATTTGTTTTATATACATTGCTAAATTTGTTTATTTTCTTTTTAATTATTGAAATCGGTGCATACTCTGCTTTTCATATGTACCGAATGAGTCGTCATGCGCAAATTCATTTAGCAGCGACCTTTAGCTTAGTTGGGATATTCCTTGCTGGCATTCATCTTTTAGGACGTTATAATACTTTATTAACTAATCAAGTCAATTTATTTCAAAAAAGTGTTGTCCATGGACTTAGCTATACAGATCAACTAATTAATGTTCCGAAATCATACGTATTAGCAGCAGTTGCAATTATTATGGTCGTTTGGGTTATTATCTCCGTTTTTAGAGGGAATATACAATCAAGTATTAAGCCGATTGTTATTTATATAACTTTCTTGTTGATAGGCCAAGTTGCTTCTGTTGTCGTGCAGAACTTTATTGTTTCGCCAAATGAATTTACTAGAGAAGAACCTTATTTAAAACATAATCTTGAATTTACCAGAGCAGCGTATGGGTTAGATAGTATTGAAGTAAAAGAAAATCCTGGAAATGCCTCTCTAGATGCAGATATGATTGAACGAAATCAATTAACCCTTGATAATGTTCGATTGAATGATTCTAGACCTTTACTTGATATTTATAACCAGCTGCAAACTTTCCGGACCTATTATAAATTTAATGATATGGATATGGATCGATACAAAATTGATGGTGAATACGAACAGGTTTTCGTCGGTGCTCGTGAACTGAGTACGAATGATCTTCCAGTACAGGCACAAACTTGGGTAAACAAGAACCTACGTTATACACACGGGTACGGACTTGCGATGAGTCATGTTAATAAAGTAACATCTCAAGGGCAGCCTGAATATATGTTACGGAATATACCAGTCGACGGTATGTTAGATGTTACGAGACCACAAATATACTTTGGAGAAGAACCTTATCCAAATGTTATTGTAAATTCCAAAGTAGATGAGTTTGATTATCCTACAGGAGAAGAAAATGAAACGAATCGTTATGAGGAAGATTTAGGTATTCCCCTTCAAGGGATAAATAAGCTTTTATTTGCCATTAAAGAAGGATCATTCCGTATTCTTGTTTCAGATCAACTAACAAATGAAAGTCAGTTATTAAAAACTAGAAACATTAAAGAACGTGTGAATAAAATTGCTCCGTTCTTTCAGTACGATGATGATCCTTATATTATAATTCGCGAAGATGGAACATTGGCGTGGATTATTGATGCATATGTAAGTGCGGAAAATTATCCTTATTCCGAAAGTTATCGAGGTAACAAGAACTATATTCGAAACTCTGTAAAAGTAATGATTGACGCTTATTCAGGGGAAGTTAATTTCTACATTGTTGATCCAGAAGATCCATTAATTCAAACATATGAAAACATTTTTCCAAATTTATTTACCGAAGAAATACCGGAAGACGTAAAAGAACATTTCCGTTATCCTGTAGACATGTTTAAAATCCAGACAGCGATGTACGGTACGTATCATATGTCTAACCTAGAAGTATTTTATAATCGGGAAGATTTTTGGCAATTCCCGACTGAAAAATATTTTGATAAGGATATTGAAATGGATCCGTATTATATTACGATGAAATTACCTGAAAGCGACGATGAAGAGTTTATTTTAATGATGCCTTATACACCAAAAAATAGACAGAATATGATTTCTTGGATAGGTGTCAGAAATGATGGAGACAATTATGGCGAAATTTTTGTTTATCGTTTTCCAAAACAAAAAAATATCTACGGTCCGCAACAGATTGAAAACCGAATCAATCAGGACAGTGTTATTTCCCAGCAATTAAATTTATGGTCACAAGGTGGATCAAAAGTGATCCGAGGTAATTTACTCGTTATCCCGATAGAAGACACCGTTCTATATGTTGAACCGGTTTATATTGAGTCATCCAATGAAACTTCTTTACCGGAAGTAAAGCAAGTAATTATGGCTTATGAAGATCATATTGTAATGGAAGAAACGTTTGATAAGTCATTAGAGAAAATTTTAAGCTATATTGATGGCGATATTACACCACCAGAATCTACAGAAGAAACGCCTGAAGCTGAATCAGAAGGTGATAAAGAACAATCGGAGCCAATTTTAAATGCCGAAGAAATGTTGGAGGAAATCGGCGATCTCTTTGAAGCTTACCAAATAGCTCTTTCTGATGGAGATTGGGCAAAAGCCGGTGAAATCATGGAAGAATTAGAGAAGAAGTTGAAATAAAATAGACCAGCATTTAAAACATCCCGTATCTATTCATGCGGGATGTTTTTACATATAGTTGCAGAAACACGGATAAAGGTGCTATATTAAGAGTTGAATATTCGGTTTTGAGGTGAATGTATGAAACGAAGCGATCGATTAGTAGGCCTGACCAACTATTTTATAAACCACCCGAGAAAGCTAACGCAATTAACTTATTTTACAGATAGGTTCCAAGCATCGAAATCATCTATAAGTGAAGATCTTGATATTATAAACGACATGTTTGAAAAAGAAGGTATTGGCTCTTTAGAACGTTTAGCAGGTGCGGCAGGTGGAACACAATATGTTCCGAAGTTCGATAAAGAAAAAAGTCTTTCATTTATTAAGAAAATATGCAAGGAATTGCAAGACCCGTCCCGTATCTTACCGGGCGGTTATTTATATATGAGTGATTTGTTAGGTAGTCCTAGTATTTTAAAAGAAATAGGCAAAGCTTTCGTTTCTGCTTTTTACGATAAAAAAATTGATGCTGTCGTCACTGTCGAGACAAAAGGAATTCCGATTGCGTATGCGATAGCTGAATATTTAAATGTCCCGGTCGTTATTATTAGGCGTAATATGAGAGTGACGGAAGGATCATCTGTTAGTATTAATTATGTTTCAGGTCGCTCCCAACGAATTCAAACAATGGTATTACCTAAAAGAAATTTACAAGAAGGATTAAATGTATGTATCATTGACGATTTTATGAAAGCCGGTGGAACGGTTACTGGAATGATAAGTTTACTGGAAGAGTTTAATGCTACTGTTGTCGGAATAGGGGTATTTGCTGAAGCTAAGGACGAGGAAGATGAACGAATTATTAATGAGTATATTTCATTAGTAAAGGTAGCGAATGTGGATGCGAAAAGTAAACGAATTGATGTAAGTATAGGCAGTTTTTATAACAAGTAAATATATAAATACCTAATCCTGCAAAATATTTAAAGTATTTTTAATATTATGCAGGACTTTTTAATTTTATGTTGAATTAATAATACAAGCTCTAAAATTATAAGAGGTGGTGAAAAAAGTGGAAGTAACTGATGTCCGATTACGACGTGTTAGCGCAGAAGGAAAAATGCGGGCAATTGCTTCAATAACATTCGATGATGAATTCGTAGTCCATGATGTGAGAATCATTGATGGTAATAATGGTCTATTTGTGGCTATGCCATCTAAACGTACATCAGACGGAGAATTCAGAGACATTGCTCACCCTATAAATTCTAAAACGCGTGAAAAAATTCAAGAAGCTGTTTTAAAAGAGTATGAATCTAGAGAAGAATCAGGATCAAATGTTTTACATTACGAAGGTGCTGGTGCATCATAATAATGATTGAATAGCAAAAGACTAATTTTATTTAAGAAATTAGTCTTTTTTGTGTTAAAAAAGAGGATTTTACCCATAAACTGTGACATAAGGCACTGCTTATTAATAAATCGATACGGATCGACTCGACATGTTGGAAAAAGACTCGCCGTTTTCCATGACTCTAACCCAAAACGGTCACGATTAACATCGAAACATGCCCGTTTTCCATGTCTCTAACCCAAAACGGTCACGATTAACATCGAAACATGCCCGT